>DASTVZ010000082.1:0-2434 GCA_035758845.1 Vicinamibacterales bacterium | reverse complement strand
GGCGTGGTCCTTCCGGTTGTAGAGCCAGATCTCCGAGGCGGTGCCGCCGCGATAGGCCTTCCACTGCTGGAACCGAGGCGGGATCGGGTTGTAGGCGATGCGCCCGCCGTCCGGCGAAAACGCGGCGGAGGCCGCGTTCGGGATCGGCAGCTGCTCCGACATCCCGCCCCCGACCGGCACCGTGAAGAGCTGAAAGTAGCGATTGGTGTAGGACGCGCGCTGCGAGGTGAAGAGGATCGCCTTGCCATCCGGCGTGAACGCCTGCACGGCGTCCGCTCCCGGATGCCACGTCAGCCGCACCGGCGCGCCGCCGGTCACCGGGACGGTGAAGACATCCACGTTGCCGTCGTACGACGCGCTGAACGCGATGGTCTTTCCATCCGGCGAGAACACGGGATTCGACTCGTTCCCCTCGTCCGTCGTCAACCGCCGCACGTTGGCGCCGCTGCGATCGGCGACAAAGAGGTCTCCGCTGTAGGTGAACGCGATGTGCGACGCGCTCACCGCCGGCTCGGTGAGGAGCTTCGTATCGATCGGATCGACGGCGTCAATGGACGCGACGAACGGGCCAACGACACACAGCAATGCCGACACGAGCAGGAACTTACGCATGGAGACCTCGATGGTGAAGAGCCGTGACGGGCTGATTATAGGCTGTCCTCGGGCGCGTCCATCGCGGGACGCTCGAGCGCGAGCCGACGATTAATACGCTGACGAACCTGCCTACCACTTCGCTCCGGGATGATGCGGATCTTGCCACCTTGTGCTGGCCCGAGGACGATGCCATCGTCGTCGGTGATGGCAAGGAAGGCTCGGGTTGACGCCGAAGTGATTCAGCGCGCGGTTCTGAGAGTCCGCAGTCAAAACGTGCTTCTGGACGCCGACCTGGCGGACCTGTATGGAGTCGACGTCCGAGCGCTGAACCAGGCCGTAGCGCGCAACGCGGATCGATTTCCCTCTGATTTCATGTTCAAACTAACCGCCAAAGAAGCTGCGTCTTTAAGATCACAATTTGTGATCTTAGACTGTGACCGCGACCAGAAAGCTTCAAGGTCACAAACTGTGACCTTAAACAGCGGCCGCGGCCGGCATCGTAAGTACCTTCCGAACGCATTCACCGAGCAGGGCGTGGCCATGCTTTCAAGCGTGTTGCGAAGTCAGCGGGCCGTCCGCGTCAACATCACGATCATGCGCGCGTTCGTGCAGTTGCGGCGCACCCTCGGCGCAAACGAAGAACTGGCCAGAAAACTCGACGCCCTCGAGCGGAAGTACGATGGCCAATTCCGCGCGGTGTTTCAGGCCATCCGGGAACTGATGACGCCTTCGCAGCGCCCCCACCGGACGATCGGCTTTCTGGGCGACGTCGATGATCCTTCGAAGGCAAAGAGCGGACGACGGCAGTGATGCCACCATCCGCGTTTGAGCGTGCACATGAACTCCTGCGCCAGATGCTCGGTCCGGACGCATCCTTCCGGGACGACCAGCGCGAAGCGATCGTCGCATCGGTCGAAGAGCGAGCGCGCACGCTGATCGTTCAGCGCACTGGCTGGGGAAAGAGCCTCGTCTACTTCATTGCCAGCAAGATCCTGCGCGAGAGAGGCGCCGGACCCACGCTGCTCATCAGCCCGCTCCTGTCGCTGATGCGCAACCAGGTCGAAGCGGCGGAGCGGATCGGGATCCGTGCCGCTCGCCTCGACAGCGAAACCAGGAAAGAGTGGGACGCGATCGAAGCGAGGCTCGCCGCGAATGACGTCGACGTCCTGCTCGTGTCGCCGGAGCGCCTGGCCAACCAGCGATTTCAAACCGAAACCATTTCCCTGATAGCTGGCGGCATCGGCCTGCTCGTCGTGGACGAGGCCCACTGCATCTCCGACTGGGGCCACGACTTCCGACCCGACTACCGCCGCATCGTCCGGATCGTGCAAGGGCTGCCGGCGAACGTCCCCGTGATCGCCACGACGGCCACGGCCAACGATCGCGTCATCGACGATGTGCGAGCCCAACTCGGCGACTCGCTGCGCGTGGTCCGCGGTCCGCTCGCGCGCGAGTCCCTCAAGCTGCAGACGATTCGGCTCGCGGATCAGGCAGAGCGTCTTGCCTGGCTCGCTGAACATCTACCGCACTTGCCAGGGTCGGGCATCGTCTACTGCCTGACGACCGCGGATTGCGACCGCGCTGCAGCGTGGCTCCGGCAGAATGGAATCGATGCGATCGCATATCACGCGCAGATGAACGAAGAGGAGGAGACTCGCGGGTCGTTGGAACAGCGCCTTCTGAAAAACGAAATCAAGGCGCTGGTCGCCAGCGTCGCCCTGGGGATGGGATTCGACAAGCCGGACCTCGGTTTCGTCGTCCACTACCAGCGGCCAGGCTCGCTCATCGCGTATTACCAGCAAATCGGCCGCGCCGGCCGATCCGTTCCGGAGGCATTCGC
>DASTVZ010000003.1:0-13915 GCA_035758845.1 Vicinamibacterales bacterium | reverse complement strand
CCGCGCCGCGGCCATCTGGCGCAACTTTGCGCCGACACAGGATGCGCTCGCGCAGGACGGGCTGAAGTTCCTTCGAACGCTACTGGGCTAGCCAGTCGATTGGCGAATGGCGATTGATGATTGCGGATTTTGTTGATTGAGGATTGACGATTGAGATTGAGGATTGACGATTGAGATTGAGGATTGACGGTTGAGATTGCGGATTGACGGTTGAGATTGCCGACTGTCGATTGGCGCACAATCGACACTCATCAACCTCAAGCGACACTCACCAACCTCAATCGACAATCCGCAATCCCAAAATCCGCAGTCTTCAGTCCGCAATCCGCAATCGATCGGAGTCGATATTTTCGCAGTTTACTTTACCGCTAAAGTTTGTTATTACCTGCCTCTCAGTCGGCGGACCGCCGTTCGGCCGTTTGCGAGGAGGATCAATGTCCAGACTCAGATCAGGATTCGTCGTCGTGCTCCTGGTCGCCGGGGCCGTGGCGTGGCCCCGCTTCGTGGCTGCTCAAGCCGTCACCGGAACCCTTTCCGGCACCATCACTGATACGCAGGGTCAGGTCATTCCTGGCGCGACGGTCACCGTCATTGCGGAAGCGACCAACGAATCGCGCGACGCGATCAGCGATTCGAAGGGAGATTTTCAGGTGACGAACCTCCGGCCAGGCAGGTACACGCTCAAGGTTGCGCTCCAGAGTTTCCGCACCCTCGAGCGGAAGAACATCGTGCTCAGCGCCGGCGAGCGGCTGGCCGTGGCGAATCTGGTGCTCGAGGTCGGGGGAATTGGCGAGACGGTGGTCGTTGAAGCCACCGGAACGCACGTCAACACCGCCGAAACCCAGCACAGCGGCCTCATCACGTCGACGCAAATCGAACAGGTGCAGGTGCTGGGACGGGACGTCACCTCGATTATGCGCCTGCTTCCCGGCGTGCGCTATGAGAACACCGTCGATTCGCTTGGCATGAGTTTCGGTACGTCTGTACCGAACGTCGGCGGCGCCCGCCGCGACTGGAGCAACGTCATCGTCGACGGCGTGGTCGGCAACGAAGTGGGCAACAGCGGCCTGATGGCACAGCAGATCAATCTCGATGCGGTCGCCGAGGTCCGCGTGCTGCTCAACTCGTATCGCGCCGAATACGGCCGCTCCGGTGGGGGCCAGGTGCAGATCATCAGCAAGAGCGGGACGTCTGCCTATCACGGGAACATCTACCACTACCTTCGCAACGAGGCGTTCAACGCCAACAACTTTTTCAATAACCGCTCGAACATCAAAAAGCCACGGTATCGCTTCAACACGTTCGGCGCGAACCTTGGCGGTCCGGTGCCGGGGTTGAGTAAGGACGAGAAGAAACTATTCTTCTTTTATTCGCTGGAGGCTCCGCTCGTCAGCCGTCCGGGTCCGGTGCGCAACTGGACGATGCCAACCGACCGGGAAATGCAGGGTGATTTTTCCCAGACGCTCGACGCCCAGGGGCGCCTGATCTTCATCAGGGATCCGCTCGCGAGCGGCGCCTGCAATGCGGTGACTGGCGGTCCGGCGTGCTTTCCCGGCAACATCATCCCCGCCAACCGGATTAACTCGAACGGCAAGGCGCTCCTCAATATGCTTCCTCGCGCGAACAATTTCGATCGAACGTTCACGCAGGGTCAGTTCAACTACACGACCCAGGAGAATGCCGAAAACCCGAAGATGAACAACATCGTCCGCGTCGACTGGAAGCCGACCGCGCGCGACAGCTTCTACTTCACGTTCAAGGACTGGTATTCGGATCAGCGCGGCAGCGAAATTACCGCCGGTCCAAACAAGTGGGGCTTCTTCAACACTCACTACCTGAACACCGATCGCGGCGGCAGCGCGAATTATGCAAAGGTCATCAGTCCGACGATGGTGCTGGAGAGCGACTTCGGCATCCGGCAGCAGACCGAGCAGTTTTATCCGTTGACCGAAGCGGATTGGACGCGGATCAACCGGGACACAATTGGATTCGCCGTCGGCCAGTTCCATCCGGAGCTGAACCCACGTAACGTGGTTCCAAAGGTCCAGTTCGGCACTAGTCTGCCGAACGCGCCGAACTTTACGTTCGACAACAGACTCGTCGACCAGGGCGAAGCGTGGCTGACATCATTTCGAACGAGTCTGACGTCGATTCACGGCAGCCACTCTCTCAAGGCGGGTTACTACTTCGAGCTATCGCAGAACTCCGAGGGCAAAGGGGGCGTCGGTGCCGGCCCGTGGGCGGGTCAGTTCAACTTCCAGGTCGACACGGCAAACCCGCTCGAGACCAACTACGCATATGCGAACGCACTGCTGGGAGTCTTTCGCGACTACACCGAGATCGATGCATTTTCGGAAGTCATAGGCAAACGCTATATCGACGAGTTCTATGCGCAGGACACGTGGAAGATTAATCGGCGCGTAACGTTCGACTACGGCGTACGGTTCTTGTGGTACACGCCGTGGTATTCGACGCAACCGGCGGCGGTGTTTGTGCCCGAGCGGTACGATCCGGCGAAGGCGCCGCGTCTCTATCAGCCCGCCGTGGTGAACGGTGTCAACGTTGCGTTGGATCCGGTCACGCAACAGAACTTGCCGAACGTTTACGTCGGGAGTTTCGTTCCAGGCACAGGCGATCGCTACAACGGCATGGTCAGCAGCAGCGATCCGAACTACCCGAAAGGATTCCGAGACAACCAGGGCATCGAGGCCGAACCTCGTCTCGGCCTGGCTTGGGATCTGGCCGGCGACGGAAAGACGGCGGTTCACTCGAGCCTCGGGCTGTATCACAACCCTCACGTCAACGCGAATGGCATGGATGCGATGGCGAGAAACCCCCCGGCGCAGAACACGCCGAGCATTTTCTACGGCACGATGGACACACTGCTCGCGGCGGGCGCGCAGGGCGCGTTCTCGAACCGGCCAAGCGACGTGTTTGGCATCGAGCGCGACGCGAAAACGCCTGAAAGCATCAACTACTCGGCGGGCATCCAGCGCGAGCTGGGTTGGGGCACGGTGCTCGACGTCACCTACGCCGGCTCGCAGATGCGGCACGGTGAAATGTCAACCAACATCAACGTCGTGCCCGACGAGGCGAGGTTCCTCGATATTCATCCGGAGAACCGGAATCCACAGACCGCGAGCTCCGCGAAACCGAACGAGTTTTTGCGGCCCTACTCCGGGTATCAGAACGTCACGATTCGATCGCATTTCGGCACGTCCACCTACAACTCGCTGCAGGTGCAGTTGAATCGGCGTTACATCAACGGGCTGCAGTTTGCCGTTGCCTACACGCTAGCCAAGACGGAGAGTCTGGGCCCGAACAGCGATCCGCCAACTTACATCCCGAACCGACCAGGCGATGCATGGAACGTCGCACCGTACGAGTCGACGCAGTTGCACAACCTCGTGGTCAATTACACGTGGGACGTCCCTGGTGGCAGTCGCATGTGGGACAACTGGTTGACGCGCGGTGCGCTCGATGGCTGGCAGGTGTCGGGAGACACTGCCTGGGTCAGCGGTGATTGGGCGGGCGCGAGCACGTCGACCACCGACAACTTCGACTTCACCGGAGGTGATGCCGGCACGCGTCCGCGGATCAATGGAGACGTCGTGTGCTCGGGCGATGACTGCGATCCGACGCCGGGCAACACGGGCAGTTACTTCAACATCGCGGCGTTCAGCCGCCTGACAGGACGAGGCGACTACGGCAACGCGCCGCGCAGCTTCTACCGACTGCCGAAAATCGTGAACTCGAACATCTCCTTCTTCAAGAACTTCGGGATCGGCGGCGGCAAGCGGATTCAGTTTCGGTGGGAGATGTACAACGTGTTCAACCAGGTGAACTGGTCAGCGATCAACACAAACGCGCAGTTCAATCCCGCGGGCCAGCAGGTCAACGCGAACTTCGGCAAGGCGACTACTGCACGTGATCCGCGGATCATGCAGGGTGCGATCAGGTTTACTTTCTAATCAACGGCTTTCACTGTCGCGCTGAGACGTGCCCACGGTTGAATCGTGGGACGGTCACTCTCGGGTCCAATTGAGATGCTGAAATCTTTGCTGTCGCTCTCTCTCGTGTTCGTGCTCGCCGGTCAAGCAGCGGCGCAGAATCCAAACCTCGTCGTCTACCAGGGGGACAAAGGACCGGGCCAAGGCAAGCACATCGTCTTTCTCGCCGGCGATCACGAATACCGCTCAGAGGAATCGCTGCCAGCACTGGCGCGGATTCTGGCGAAGCACTACGGCTTCAAGTGCAGCGTATTCTTCACGACCGATCCGAAGACGGGCTTCATCGAGCCGGGCAGCTCGAACATCACCGGTCTCGAGACGCTCAAGACTGCGGATTTGATGGTCGTGTTTCTGCGCTTCCAGGATTTCCCCGACGATCAAATGCAGCAGATTGTCGACTATCTCGATCGCGGCGGGCCGGTGGTAGGATTTCGCACCGCCACGCACGCTTTTCAAATCAAGCGCACCGACGCAAAATTCAGGAGGTTCGATTGGCAAAACAAAGACGACTATCCCGGTGGGTTTGGACGGCAGATTCTCGGTGAGACGTGGGTCTCGCATTACGGCACGAATCACAAACAGAGCTCGCGCCTGATCCTCGAACCCTCCGAGTCCTCACACCCGATCCTGCGCGGCGTGAAAGACGTTCATGTGCAGTCCGGTGGCTACACCGCGAATCCAATTGACGGCAGTCACGTGCTCGCGCGCGGTCAAATCCTCGACGGCATGACGGCGGACTCGCTGCCTGCGAAGGGCAAAGAGCAAGTGCCGGTCGCCTGGTATCGGAGTTACGCCAGCGCGTCAGGAAAGTCGGGCCGCGTGTTCACGACGACGCATGGCGCCTCGGAGGACCTGCTGAACGAGGGATTCCGCCGCATGACCGTCAATGCGATTCTCTGGGCCGCCGGGCTCGAGAACAGCATCAAGCCCGACAATGACGTCAGCGTTGTTGGTCCGTTTCATCCCTCCACCTTTGCCTTCGGCGGGTTCGTGAAAGGGGTGAAGCCTGGCGACATGGCCGGGTGGGAGACAGCAATACCGAAGTAGCTGGCGGTTGGCGGTTGGCGGGCGGTTGGCACGTTGATAACAGTAGGAGATGGTTGTCGGCGCCAACGAGTCGAGAAGTGCCCAGCCAATCGCCAAACGCCAGTCGCAAATCGCCTGTCCTAAACACTAAAATCAACCCCATGACCAAGACTCTTCGATCGAGCGCGATCTTTGTCGTCGCTGCTGTGCTCATGTGCACCGTGCCCGCGGTCCCGCGAGCAGCGGACCCGTTCACGCTCAACCCGGGCGACCACATCTGCATCATCGGCAACACGCTGGCCGAGCGCATGCAGTACGACGGGTGGCTCGACACGCTGCTGCACGCGCGGTTTCCAAAGCACGATCTGGTCATTCGCAACCTGGGCTTCAGCGGCGACGAGATCGCGACACGCCTGAGATCGAAGAATTTCGGCACGCCCGATGAGTGGCTCAGCGGAAACGGTGCGCCGATTGGCGGATACCAGGAGAACCGTCTCGCCGGCGCGAACACGCGTGCGGATGTCATCTTCGCCTTCTTTGGCTACAACGAGTCGTTTGCGGGCCAGGAGGGTGTGCAGGTCTTTAAACAGCAGGTCGCCGATTGGATCGATCACACGCTCGCGCAGAGATACAACGGCAAGACTGCACCTCGCATCGTCCTGTTTTCTCCAATCGCGCACGAAGATCTCCGCAGTCCTGATCTTCCGAACGGGCGCGAGAACAATGTTCGACTCGAGCTGTACACGAAAGCGATGGGCGAAGTGGCGCAGGCCAAGAGTGTTCGCTTTGTTGACCTCTTTACGCCCAGCCGCCAGTTGTACACCGCGGCGAAGTCTCCGCTCACGTTCAATGGCGTCCATCTCAATGCTGACGGCAACCGCCGCATCGCCGAGGCCATCGATCGCGATCTGTTTGGCGCGGCGGCCGCGCCGCGAGAGGCCTACCTGAATAGTCTTCGGCAGGCGGTTCTCGACAAGAACTTCAACTGGTTCAATCGCTATCGCACGACCGACGGCTTTGCGACCTACGGCGATCGCGCATTCCTGACGTTCATCCGCGGCAATCCCCGCGACGTGAACCCGCAGAAGGTGCAGTTCGCGAAGGAAGATGTACTGCCGACCAACTACGAAGTGCTCGAGCGCGAGGTGGCGGTCCTCGACGTGCTGACCGCGAATCGCGACAAGCGCATCTGGGCAATCGCCCGCGGCACTGCCGATCCAAAGGCGGCCGATCTCAAGGCCCTCGACTCGGATACACCTCCGTTCATCGATGCGAAGACGAACGAGCCGGGGAAGGGTGCGAACGGCACGCACATTTATGTACCGGGCGACGCTGCCGTTCAGCACATGACGATCGGCAAGGGACTGAAGGTCGAGCTGTTCGCGTCGGAGCGTGAGTTCCCCGAGCTGGTCAACCCGGTCCAGATGGCCTTCGACACGAAGGGCCGCCTCTGGGTTGCTGCGTGGAAGAACTATCCGCACTGGCAGCCGAAAACGCCGATGGACGACAAACTCCTGATTCTCGAGGACACCAACGGCGACGGCAAGGCCGACAAGAGAACGGTCTTTGCCGGCGATCTGAACAATCCCACCGGTTTTGAGTTCTACAACGGCGGCGTGATCCTCGCGCAAGCGCCGAACCTGGTGTTCCTCAAGGACACGAACGGCGACGACAAGTACGACCTGAAGCAGATCCTCCTCGGCGGTCTCGATACTGCCGACACGCATCACACGATGAACAGCTTCACGTTCGATCCTGGCGGCGCGCTGTATTTCCAGGAAGGCATTTTCCACCGCACGCAGGTCGAAACGCCGTGGGGGCCGACGGTGCGTCAGGCCGACGGAGGAGTGTTCCGCTTCGAACCTCGCTCAGCAAAGTTCGAAGTCTACATTCCGATGAATTTTCCGAACCCGCACGGACACGTCTTCGATTACTGGGGCCGCGACATCGTCTTTGATGCGACCGGTGGGCAGCCGTACTACGGACCATCGTTCTCGACGAAGAAGTACTACCCGGCGATGGAAACGAACAAGGCACCGCGGCCCGGCAACGTCCGGACGCGTCCGGTCGGCGGCACCGAGATCCTGTCGAGCCGTCACTTTCCCGAAGAAATGCAGGGGAACATTGTCGTCCTCAACACGATTGGGTTCAGGGGATTGCTCAACTATCACCTGAGCGAGGACGGCGCCGGTCTCAAGTGGGCCGAGGTCGATCCTATCCTGCAGTCAACGGACGAGAACTTCCGTCCGGTCGATGCGGAGGTCGGACCCGACGGCGCGCTGTATTTTGTCGACTGGCACAACGCGATCATCGGCCACATGCAGCACAACCTGCGCGACACGTCACGCGATCACGACCATGGCCGCGTCTACCGCGTCACGTATCCTGGGCGGCCGCTTCTCAAACCGGCCCGGATCGCCGGTGAACCAATCGATCGTCTGCTCGATCTGCTGAAGGAGCCGGAAGATCGCGTTCGTTATCGCGCCAAGATCGAGTTGAGCGCGCGCGAGACGAAAGAGGTGATGAGCGCACTCGACACGTGGATGGGCCGGCTCGATCAGAAGGATCCAAACTACGAACATCAGATGATGGAAGCCTTGTGGGTGCAGCAGTGGCACAACCGCGTCAACGAAACGCTGTTGCATCGAATGCTGCGTTCCAGTGATCCGTGGGCCCGTGCCGCGGCAACCCGGGTGCTGTGCTATTGGCGCGATCGGGTGCCGAACGCGCTAGCATTACTGAAGACGCAGGCCAACGACGATCATCCAGCCGTCCGGCTCGAGGCGGTCAGGGCAGCCAGCTTCTTCACGTCACCCGACGCCGCTGCGGTGGCGATGGCGGTGCGCGATCATCCGCAGGATCGCTTCATCGAATACACGTTCGATCAGACGATGAAGACGCTGACTTCGCTTGGCAGACCGGCGACCACATCAGCCGCGCCGGCCGATGCGCCACCGGCGGGTCTGTTGCCTGACTTGTCGGCGGCCGCGATGCGGCGCAGCCTGCGCGATCAGGGAACGCAAATCATTTCGATTGGAACGATCCCGGAACAGATGCTTTTCGACGTGAAGTGGTTCGTCGTCGAAGCTGGGAAGCCGGTGCGCGTCGTGTTGACCAACGCCGACGCGATGCCACACAACGTGGTCATCGGCCAACCCGGATCGGTTAATTCGATCGGCACTGCTGCTGCGACGATGCCGCCGCCGGCCGATCCAAATGTGAAGGCTTATATCCCCGACATTCCGCAGGTGCTGCAGGCCACGAAGCTCGTGCAGCGTGGCGAGTCGGACACGATCAATTTCACCGCACCAACATCGCCGGGTGAGTACTCCTTTGTCTGTTCGTTCCCGGGCCACTGGGTGCGAATGTATGGTGTGATGCTGGTGGTGCCCAGCCTCGATGCGTTCGAGACCAAGCCAACGCCGCCGACCGATCCGATCTCGGGAAAGCCGTTTGACTCACAGAGGCAGCCTCAGAGTAGATAGTCTCACCAAGCTGCAGTTGAGCGGGATTCCCTGTCGCGCTGAGACGTACCCACGGTTTACGGCGAAGAATCGAAGAATCGAAGAGTCGAAGAAAACACAGAACAAGCCGGCTGGCGCCCCAATGCGCCAGCCGGACACGCACCAGCGGCGGCGGCGGATGCGTACAGCAGCTTCGTACCTTCGTTTCTTCGGATTTTCGGGCAAAACCCGTGGCCCGTGTCAGCAATTCATGGTTTGGCGCCGGTGCGACGGCTGCTAAGTTGGAGCGTGCGGTGTCTAACGTTGTAGTCAGCGTGAACGACATGGGTGTTCTGCTGTCGACGAACGCCGTCCGCCGCCAGGCAGCACCGCTGATGCGGCTGTCGTGGCACCACTTTGCAGTGATTGTCGCAGTGATGGCGTCACTTGTCGCAATCTATGGAATCGTACTCGCGCCCGATTTGGCGGACCGATATGCGCGGCACGCCGTGAAGCAGTTCGAACACGAATTCGGCTTCGAAACGGGCATCATCGCCGTTGCGGATCCCACCGGCACGTACATGGTCTGGGGGATTACTTCCGTGGCGTCTGGTGGAAGGTTCGAGGGACTCGGCATTCGCGCGGGTGACGTCCCGTTCACTCATCACGGTTACACGGCGACCTGGCTGTACGGCGCATTGCGCGAAGCATCGCAGGGGAAGTCCGCTGAAATCGAGGTATACAACGCGGGCGATGTCGCAGTCGGAGCGAGCGCCCGCCGGCGTATTGTCGTCACAGGGCGCTGATGTTGTTCTGCTTTCTTCGATTCGACGAAAGGGCCGTCGGCTCGTCAATCACTTCTCCACACTCACCGCATACACATGCCTCTCGCCTGGCGCGAATTGGCCGGTGAAGATCACCCACTTCTTGTCCGGCGTGATGTGCACGTTGGGTTCGACGCCGCCTTTTCCAGTGACGTAGTTGTGCCGCGCCATACTGGCAAGCTTCTCGCGCTTCAATGTTCCATCCGTCTGTACGCGAAAGAGATTGATCCATTGTCCATCGGTCGAATACGCGACCTGTGACGGATCGCCGCCGTCGCTGGCGAAGATCGTGTCGTCGCGCGAACTGTTGAAATGCACGCCCCACCAGTCGCGCTCGACGTGGTAGCGAATCTCCTTGCCGGTATCCCTGCTCACGCCGGCGATCCAGAAGACCTGACTGCGCGGCGTCTGCAGATCGAACCACACCGTTTTCCCGTTCCAGCTCCACCACTCGTGTCCGTTGATCTCCATGTCGATCGTTCGCTTATGCATCAGACGCATCTGGCTGCCGTCGGTGCGGATGGTCCACGTTCGATCGAGCTCGTGCCAGGTGCCTTCATGACAGTAGAGCAGCAGATTCGGGTCCACGGGATTGAACTGCATGTGGTTCAGATCGCCGTACTGAAATCCCGTTTCACGGACCGTGCCGGTCTTCAGATCCGTGAACAGGAACGACTGCAGGCCGGGATTGAGCGCCCGCGGCGCGAGGCCGTCCTCCTTCTTCACCGAATACTGCTGATCGGCCGTCAGGTCCTCCATTTTCTTTCCCGGAAACATCCGTTGCAGTTGCGGAACGGCGACACGCACCGGCGGCGCCGGATACTTGCCTTCAGGATCCTTCGCATTCGCGTTCTTCGCGACAGAAAGCGATTCGTCCGAGTTGATCAGTCCCCGCGCCCGTGACAATTCACGGATCTGCTTTGTATCGACATTCACGGCGGTGATCGGGCCAGGGGCGCCGCGTCCGCCGGTGGTGAGATAGATCTCGCGCGTCCGCCGCGCGAAGTACCCGCCGCGCCCCTGTCCGACAATCGCAGGTTTCAGAGCCGCGCTTCCGATCTTCGCGACTTCGACGACGGCGATGCCGTCGGGAGTGTTGAACATCAACTTGTCTCCCTCCGGCGAGAACGCGTTGTCGTGAAAGTAGAGGCTCGACCCACCGGAGACATCGAGCCTGACGATCCGGTGTCCGGTATCCGGATCGATCCAGTCGCGTTTTTCCTGCGACTGAAGCGTGCCGAGTGACAGCACGAGCGCGGTTCCAACAATCCGGGATCTCATGGCTTACTCCGCCCGCAACGCCACCGCAGGATCGATTCTGCTCGCTCTTCGAGCCGGCAGGTAGCTGGCGATCAGCGCGAACGCGAGCAATGAACTGGATGCGACCGCGAACGAGACCACATCGGTGGGTGTCACTCCGTATAGGAACGCGGCCAGCACGCGCGTCGACGCGTAGCTCAGCGCAATCCCCAGCACGACGCCCGCGACTGCCAGCACCATGCCCTCGCCGATCACCATCCTGGTGATGTCGGTCCATGTCGCACCGAGTGCCATGCGGAGGCCAATCTCGTTCATTCGTTGCGTCACCGACCGGGAGATCACACCGTACAAGCCAACGGCGGCAAGCGCGAGCGCGAGACCTGCGAGTCCACCGATGACCACCGTTCGCAGCCGTGGCTGCGCCGCGGCAGCGAGCACGACAGCTTCCAGCGGGCTGACTTTCGCGACAACGATGGCGGCGTCCAATTGACCGATGCGCCGTGACAGCGCGGAAGTGAGGGTGCGCGTCTCGCCTTGCGTCCTGGCAATCAGGAATACGTTCGGCCACGGCTGCTGCGCGAATGGACGGAAAATCGAATTGTCGGCGGGCTTCTCGAGACCTGAATACTTCACTTCCGCTATGACGCCGACGAGCGTCATGGCCGCGTTACGCGTCCGGCCGTCGCGGAAGACAGGAAGCGACAGCGTGCGTCCGAGCGGATCGCCCTCGCCAAAGAAATGCCGCGCGGTATCGGCGCTCATGATCATCACCGGGGGATGATTCTCATCGTCGGCATCGGTGAAAAGACGTCCTTTCAAGAGCCGAATCCCAAGTGCCTGGAAGTATCCGGGCGTCGCAGGAATCGCCGCGGCCTGATAGGAGATGGCGTTGTCTCCTCTGAGCGTGAGCACGATCCGGCTCTCCGCTGGCGGCAGGACCGTTCCGATTCCCGCGGCGGTCACTCCCGGAAGCGTCCGAACATCGTCCAGTACCCGATTGACGACTGCGAGTTGCTGATCGCCTGTGAGATCTCGATTCGACGACAGACTGAGTGACGCCGTCACCGCATGATCGACCTCGACGCCGAGGTCGGTCTGCAGCAGGCGAACGAGGCTGCGGCCGAGGAGCAGCGAGCCGACGAGCAGGACGACCGACACAGCAAGCTGGCCGACCGTCAGCGCTCGGCGAACGCGCCGTCCGCCGACGCCGTGGGACGCGGCGACACCGCTCGCTCGAAGAGCGTCTGGCCTGGTCGACTGCAGGGCCGGGTAGAGTGCCGTAAGAACGGTCGTCAACGCGACGGTGATGTAGGTAAACGCGAGGACGGACGTGTCGACGTGAACGTCGTCGAGCCGCGGCACCTCCACCGGTTTCAAGCGCGACAACGTCTCGACCATGCCGATCGCGATGGCGATTCCGACAGTCCCACCGATCGTCGCGAGGACGCCGTACTCGATGATCAATTGCCTGACGAGTTGATGCCGAGACGCACCGAGCGCGAGTCGCACCGCCATTTCGCGTGCGCGACCCGTGTTCCGCGCGATCAGCAGGTTCATGGCATTGGCACACGTGACGCAGAGCACGAGGGCGACAGCGGCAAACAGCACGAGGAGCGAGGGTCGCAGCGAGCGAACGAGCGCATCGTGCAGGCCAACAACTTTCGTTCTTACTCCGGCGTGTGCCTGGTTGTTCGCCAGGTTCAACTCCCGCGCCATGCCTGTGTTCTCCGTCCTCACCTGTATGGTGCTGACGTCGTCCTTCAAACGGGCAATCGGCGAAAACGAACAGCATCGCGGATTCAGTGTCCGCACGAATCCGGCGGTCGTCCAGGCGTCGGTCTGCGGGCTCGGAAACTGAAAGCTGCGATCGACGACGCCAACGATCGTGAATGGCAGTTGGCGCCATCTGGCCCGCTGAGTGCCATCACCTCGGGTCGAGTTCAAAACAACCGAGCGCCCGATCACGTCGGGGGAAGCGCCAAAGACGCGACGCCAGAGGCGCTCACTGATGACGAGCGACGGTGCCTGGTCATCGGAGCTATCGAACGTTCGTCCCAATCTGACGTCGCCTCTCAGCGTCGTGAAGAAGGCATCGGACACCGTCGCAAATTCCAATGGTTCGGGCGAAGCGCCTGCCGACAGCACTCCCTGATCGGTGGCATAGAGCGCAACGGATTCAAAGGACGGCATGCGGCGGAAGATGTCGAGTTCCGGGAGCGAGAAGTAGCTGCGCACCGGCTCGCGCACCCCACTGACGTCGTGCTCCGCCTCGATGAGCACTAACCGGTCTGGCTGTTGATAGGGAAGCGGCCGCAGAAGAATGCCGCGCACGAAGCTGAACATGCCGGTGTTCGCACCGATGCCGAGTGCCAGGGTGAGGATGATGGCGAGCGAAAAGCCGGGGCTTCTGATTAGTGTCCGGCAGGCGTAGCGGAGGTCGTGCAGCAGTGCGGTCATTGCCGAACCGCGTTCATTGTAGCTGTTTCGCGAGAAGCGAGGAGCGAGGAGCGAGAAGCGGCTGGTTGTTGTAGGCCGGGGTCTCAAGACCCCGGCCTACAACGGTAGTTAGAACAAGAACCGCGCGCCGAGCTGGATACGGCGCGCGCTATTCGTGTTGCCGTTCAAACGACCAACCGTGTTCGCATTCGTCAACGCGCCGGTGACGAAGTCGAAGTTCGCGGTTGTGTTGGTCCCGGTCCACTGGTTGTTGTTGAACGCGTTGTACAGCTCGAAGCGGAGTTGCAGCCGCTTCGCGCCACCCATCGGGATGTTCTTGAACGCCGAAATGTCGAAGTTCCAATACCCCGGTCCGAGGTATTCGTCGCCGCTCGAGTTGCCGAGGCGGAACTGATCCGATGGCGGCTTGATGCAATCGACGTTGAACTGACGCTCGAAGGTGCGCTCGCCACGCGACAGGTTCGGATCGCAGACGATGTCCGGACGGCTGCCCGGCGTATCGATTCCGCCGGTGCCAGTCAGGGTCCCGGTCGGTGCGTTCGAGTAGCTGTAATTGAGCGCCTGGTACCTGCCGCTGGTAATCGTGGTGATGCCCGAGACCTGCCAGTTGTCCGCAAGCGCCTTGGTCAGGACGTTGTCGAACTTCTGGCTGAGATTCGGCACCTCGTACGAGTAGTTGAGAATCAGAACGTGAGGACGTAGCGACGTCTGGTCGTTTCCGCTCCGGTTGTAGTAGCGCTGCTCGATGTCGCCCGTATAGAACGGGTCGATCGTCGTCAGGTTCTTATTGAAGATCTGGTAGGTGTAGGCCGCGCCCACCGAGAGCCCGTCGGATGAACGGCGGCGGTTTACTGACATCTGAATCGAATGGAAGTCGCCATACCCGGTGAACTCG
>DASTVZ010000160.1:0-79462 GCA_035758845.1 Vicinamibacterales bacterium | reverse complement strand
CGACATCGTCCGCCGTCTCGTTCGTCACAATGACGGAGAAATCGTGGTCGATTCGCGACCGGGCCGCACGGAATTCCGAGTGCTGTTGCCGACGGTGGACAACACGGCCGGGGTGACCTCGTGAACAAACCCGCGCTCCTGTTCGTCGACGACGATCCGCAAGTGCGCGCTGCCGTGCGGCGAGATCTTCGATCTCGGTACCGGGAGGACTACACGGTACTCAGCGCCGAGTCAGGACAGCAGGCGCTCGACACCATTCGGGAGTTGAAGGCGCGCGGCGATGCGCTGGCGATGATCGTCAGCGACCAGCGAATGCCGGGGATGCTGGGGAGTGAAGTGCTCGCGCGCTCGCTTGAACTGTATCCGGTTGCCCGCCGCGTGTTGTTGACCGCCTACGCGGACATGGATGCGGCGGTGCGAGCGATCAATCAGGCGCACGTCCACCACTATCTCTCGAAGCCGTGGGCTCCTCCCGAAGAGAACCTGTATCCAGTACTCGACGACCTGCTCGACGACTGGCAAGTGGAGTATCTGCCTGAAAAGAGTGGACTCCGGGTCGTCGGCCATCAATGGTCACCTCAATCGCACGCCATCAAGAACTTCCTGGCCAGTAGCCTTGTTCCCTATCACTGGCTCGATGTCGAGCGCGACGTGGAAGCACGCACGCTGCTCGAGACGCGCGAGCTATCACTGGACAAACTTCCGGTTGTGTTCTTCGAAGACGGAACGGCCATGGCGTCGCCGCAACCGCGTCAATTGGCCGAACGTCTCGGGCGATCGCTTGCCGTTTCCGAGGATGTCTACGATCTCGTGATCGTCGGTGCCGGTCCGACCGGTCTGGCGGCCGCGGTCTACGGCTCGTCCGAAGGGTTGACGACGTTGATCCTGGACCGGCAGGGGCCTGGCGGACAGGCGGGCGCAAGTTCCAAGATCGAGAACTATCTCGGCTTCCCCCAGGGCGTCAGCGGGAGCGAGCTGACCAGTCGCGCGCTGAGGCAAGCCGAACGCCTGGGCGCGAAAGTTTTCTTTCCACTGGAAGCGACGGGCGTTTCGATCGACAACGGATACAAGCACATCACGCTTGCCGATGGCCGTCAGCTGGTCGCGCGCACGTTGCTTGCCGCCACCGGTATGGTGTATCGCGAACTGCAGGCTGCCGGGGTCGGCGAATTCACCGGTGCCGGCGTGTACTACGGGACGGTGAAAACGGAGGCGCCGGCCTTCCGCGATCGCAAGGTCTTTGTTGTCGGCGGAGGAAACTCGGCAGGCCAGGCCGCAATGTATCTCGCCCATTACGCGAAAGAGGTTCACATTGTCGTGCGGCGGAATGATTTGCACGACACGATGTCGCAATACCTGATCGATGCGATCCACAACAACCCGAAGATTCAGGTGCGTGGTCGACTGGAGATCGATCGCGTCGAAGGGAACGGCCACGTCGAGCGACTCGGGCTCAGGTCGATTGACAACGGAAGCAGCGCGATGGAAGCGGCTGACGCGCTGTTCGTCTTCATCGGCACACGACCGCAAAGCGGGTGGCTGCCGTCCGAGGTGCTACGCGATGCGAGGGGGTTCGTGCTCACAGGCCGTGATCTCATGGCAGCGGAGGCCTATGCCCGTATGTGGAAGGAGTCACGCGAACCGCTGCCGCTCGAAACGAGCGTCCCGGGCGTGTTCGCCGCCGGCGACGTTCGCGCGAGTGCCATGAACCGTGTGGCATCGGCCGTCGGAGAAGGCGCGATGATGGTCCGACTCGCGCACGAATATCTCGCGATGACGTAACCCGGCGTGCAAAATCGCGCAAAGACTGTCCGGAATTTCCGAATCCGGTCACTTCACGCCGATTACCCATCGGTCACTACTCCAATCACTTCTTTTTCATCTCAAACAGCCAACGAAGCCAATCAAGCAGCCGTCTCTCCTCGTATTACGTGCAGGCCCGATTTGGCGTGGAGGTGCGCGTGGCTGTTGTCGTTCGATCGACCATCCTTTCTTTGCTCCTGGCCCTCGTCGCCGTCTTCCCCTCGCAGGCCGCACAGACGGCCGCTGCGCGCGGCAAGTTGATGGTGACGGTTTCCGACCCCAGCGGCGCGGTGATCCCCGGCGCGACGGTGACGGTTGTTGGACTCGAGGATTCGCTGAAGAGTGTGACCATCCCGCCGGTGACGACGGCGGCCAACGGACTGGCGACCTTCGAAGCGCTGACGCCCGGCCGATATTCGATCAAGGGTGAGTTCGAAGGCTTCGACCTGGGATTGCTTCGCGACGTTCGGGTGAATCGCGGCGACAACAAACACATGCTTGTCCTGCCGCTCAAGAACATGACCGAGTCGGTCACCGTCGGCGGAGAAGGTCAGGCTGCGAACCGCGCGAGCCGCGCCTTCGGCTTGAACCTGACCGACGATCAGATCCAGAACCTCTCCGACGATCCGGCGGAACTGCAGCGGCAGTTGAGCGACATCGCAGGTCCCGATGCAATCTTTCGTGTCGACAGCTTCGAGGGACAGCAGCTGCCGCCGAAGGCGCAGATCAAATCGATTCACGTGACCCGCGATCAGTTCGCCGCCGAGACCGAGCAGCCCGGGTCGACGTTCGTGGACGTGATCACGCAGCCCGGCATTGGTCCGATCAGAGGCACCGGGAACTTCTCGTTCCGCGACAGTTCGATGAGCGCGCGCAGTCAATTCACACCGACGAAGGCGGACGAGCAATTCCGCGGCTACGGCGTGACGATCGGCGGCGCGATCATCAAGGAAAAGAGCAACTTCTCCGTTTCAGTGAACGGGCAGAACAACTACTCCACTCCAAACTTGAACGTCGCGCTCCCCAACGGGCAGCAGCGATTCGACGTGTTGCGGCTGCGCCAGCCGTTCGACAGGGTCGACGTCAACGGGCTCTTCGACTACGCGTTGACGCGGGATCAGACGCTGCGATTCGGCTATTCGGAGAATCACAATTCGTTCGGGAACCAGGGAATTGGCGCCTACGATCTTCCTGAACGCGCCTTCACCTCGACCAACAATCGCTACACGTTCCGCGCCCTCGAGGCCGGCCCGATTGGCCGGCGGATGTTCATCAACACTCGGGCCACGATGACCTGGATGGATTTCGGATCGAAGTCATCGATCGAAGCGCCGACCATCGTCGTGCAGGATGCGTTCACGAGCGGCGGCGCACAACGGGCCGGCCGCGTGCGTGGCAAGAACATGACCCTGGCGTCGGACCTCGACTACGTCCGCGGCATCAACTCGTGGCGGGGTGGCATCCAGATGTATGGCGACTGGTATCACGCGACGCTGAACAACAACTATCTCGGCACCTACACGTTCAGTAGCCTCGAAGACTTCGAGGCCGGCACGCCGCTCCTCTACACGCGGAGCACCGGTGATCCGACGCTGGACTTCTTCCACATGCGGCTGGGCGCGTATGTCCAGGACGACATCAGGGTGAAGAAGGGCCTGACACTCAGCCCGGGCGTGCGCTACAGCTATCAGACCCACGTCGACGACCCGCTGGCATTCGAGCCGCGGCTTGGGATCACCTGGGCGCCATGGCAGAACGGAAAGACGACGTTCCGCGCGAGTGGTGGAATTTTTCACGGCTGGCTGGACCCCGGGATCTGGTGGCAGACCGTGCGATCCGATTCAACGCATCAGCGCGACGTCATCATCGTCAATCCCACGTATCCGGATCCTGGCACTGGCGGCGTCGTGCCGCCAGCGAATACCTACCGGCTCGGCAACTACAAGTTGAACAAGAATTATCGATACAGCGTGGGAGTCGATCAGCGGTTCTCGCCGCGCGCGAGCGTCAACGTTCTGTACAACTATTACAATCAGAGCCAGTTGCCGCGCGGAATGAATCTCAATCCGTTGACCGACGGCGTGCGGCCCGATCCTGATTACGCCAACATCATCTCCACGGTCACCGACGCGGAGCTTCACCGTCACGAGCTTTACGTCAACTTCAACCTCAATCTGCTCGCGCCGGCGGCAGCGAGCAACCGCACGCAGTTCGACTGGCGCCGCCTGGCCGCAAACGGGGGCTACTCCCTCCTTCACGCACGGCGCAATGCGATAGGCCCATTTGACGTGCCGGCAAGTGGAACACTGGACACGGAGTGGGGTCGTGGACCGGCAGACAATCCGTACCGCGTCAATGTGACAATGACGAGTACGCAGCTGCGGAATCTTGCCGTCGCCTTTTCGATCAACGCCGCGGATGGGTACGTGTACATGCAGACGACGGGGTTCGACGACAACGGCGATGGACTGCTGAACGATCGGCCAGCCGGCGTTGGCCTCTGGTCCCTGCGCACGCCGTCGACGTGGACGGGAAGCCTGCGCTTGACCTACAGCTTGATTGGCGTCCCTGGCGGTCCCGGCGGCGGTGGCGCGGCGGCGCAGCGATACAAGTTGAGCCTCTACGCCGCGATCAACAACCTGACCAATCACGCCAACCTGATGGGGTTCAGCGGCGTCATGACGTCACCATTCTTCATGACCGCCACCGGCGTGCAGAACCCGCGGAAGGTCGATATTGGGATGAATGTGAGTTTTTAAAAGGGAAAAGGGAAGGGTAAAGGCCCCTTCCCTTTCTCCTTTTTGCCGAACGGCTCCGCCCCGCTACGGGTGTGCGACTGAATCCTCGCTATTGTGTTGCGTCTTCGCCGCGAACGTTGATGAAGCCGTACATCTTGTCGTTGAAGTGCGGCAGAACCGCGCAGATGACCAGGTATCGGCCCGGCTCGCTGAGCGTCACGTTCTCGATCCGATCTTGACCAACGGTACGCGGGTCCACGCCCCGGAATACGCGGTTCGTGGGATCGTCGATCAACCCCGGCGGCGCCGAGCCCGCAAGGATGAGGGCGCTGTTGATGTCGCTGAGTTCGGTACCCGGTCCGTAGATGACCGGATTGTGGAAGCCGCTGATGATGAAGCTTACCGCTCCGCCCGGCTTGATCGTGACCTCAAACGGCGTCAGCACATGATGATTCTTCGTCCGATCATTCGGACCGCCCGGAGGGTTCGGCGGGGTCCCCGGCCCCGGGGGATTGTTGATCCGGTCGAACGGGATCCACTGCCCGAATGCGACAACCGCAAGGGCCTTATCGCCCTGTACGGGCGCGTGATCGTGGCCGTCCTGTGTCGGCGCCGTTTTCGCAGTCGCGTCCGATTTACCGAGGGCCCCGCCGGTCAACACCACAGCAGAACCCAGGCTGACTTTTTCTACGAACTCTCTTCGCTTCATAAGACCACCTCCGTTGGTACCGGAGTATCGACGTACCGGAGCATCGACAGCACACGCTGGCGACCGGAACACCGGTGCGCGGCGGCGGCGGATATTGGCCCCGCAGCGGACGCCCGCGCGCCAGCAAGATCGCCGCCAGCGGTTGTTGCGGAGAATCTGCGGAATTCAGTGTGTGAGGGAGTCCCATGGCCTTCGGACGTTGCGGTCAGGCCGACGGAGATCGAAATCGATCACGAGATAGGTAAATCAAAAAGGGAAAAGGGAAAAGGGGATAATCGTACCCATGCCTTCAACTCTCACTCTTGATCAGCTCGCACCGACTTTCACGGGCCAGCTTCTGCAACCGGGCGATTCCGGCTATGACGAAGCGCGTCGAGTGCATAACGGGTTAATTGACAAGAAACCGGCAATCGTCGCGCGATGCCGTGGCACGGCCGATGTCGCCGATGCGGTGAAGTTGGCGCGATCGATGAACCTTGAAATCGCGGTACGCGGCGGCGGGCACAACGTCGGCGGACGGGGAACGATTGACGGCGGCCTGATGATCGACCTCGCGCCGATGAAGGGCATTCACGTCGACCCGGCCAAACGGACGGCGAGGGCGCAGGGAGGCGTGCTTTGGAAGGAATTCAATCGCGAAACGCAGGTCCACGGCCTCGCGACCACCGGCGGCGTCGTCGGAACGACCGGAATCGCCGGACTGACGCTTGGCGGCGGCCTCGGATGGCTGATGCCGAAATACGGTCTCGCCCTCGACAACCTGCGGTCGGCTGAAATGGTGATGGCGGATGGATCCGTCGTTCGCGCCGCGGCCGACCAGAATCCGGACCTGTTCTGGGCCATCCGCGGAGGAGGCGGCAACTTCGGGATCGCGGCGTCCCTCGAGTACGCACTGCATCCGGTCGGACCGATGATCACCGGGGGACTCGTCGCTCATCCGGTTCAAAAGGCGCAGGACGTGTTTCGTGTCTTCCGCGACACCTGCGCGAGCTTGCCGGATGAAATGATGATGGTAGCGGGCCTCGTCACGGCACCGGACGGATCGGGTCACAAGCTGGCGGCGATGCTCGCGTCGCATTGCGGCACCCTCGGTGAGGGTGAAGCGGCCCTGAAACCGATCAAGTCGTTCGGACCACCCGTCATGGATGCGATGGGTCCGATTACCTACTGCCAGCAGAATGGCCTGCTCGATCCCTCACTGCCCAAAGGCGCGCTGAATTATTGGAAGTCGCACTTTCTAACCGATCTCAGCGATGACGCCATCGACGCGATGGTGGGCGCGTTCTCGAAATGCGGCTCACCGATGAGTCAAATCGTGGTCGAACACTTCCACGGCGCCGCCAGCCGGGTACCCGTCTCCGAGACCGCGTGCGCCATGCGCATCACTGGCTACAATGTCGTCATCATCTCGCAGTGGATGGATCCGAAGGAGAACGATCGACATATTGCGTGGTGCCGCGACACCTACAAAGCGCTCACGCCTTATCTCGGCAGCACGCGCTACGTCAACTACCTCGACCTTGATGAAGGAGAGGATCCTGCGGCAGTCGCGTACGGCGTGAACTACGAGCGCCTGTGCGCGCTGAAGGCGACATACGATCCCGAAAACGTGTTTCACGTGAACGTGAATATCAAGCCTCGATAAAGGAGTCAGACCAGGGTCTGACCCCGGTCTGACCCCAATCGATCAGCCTGCACGGCAGCCTCGCGTAACTGGCGGCGCAGTACCTTCCCCGCGGCGTTTCTTGGCAGCGCATCGAGCCGCAGATACGCACGTGGACGCTTGAACCGAGCCAGCGTGCTCGACGTGAAATGGGTATCGAGGTCGTCCCAGGAAACCTCTCCACCAGCCACGACGACGCACGCGACGACCAGTTCACCCCAATCCGGATCCGGCACGCCGACGACGCAACTCTCTCGGACTGCGGGGTGAAACGCGAGAATCCCTTCCACCTCTTCCGGATACACGCTCTCCCCACCCGTGCGGATCACGTCGTCCACTCTCCCAACCAGGTCGACGTCGCCATCTGAACGAAGCACACAGACGTCTCCAGTGAAGTACCAGCCATCGCGCAACTTCTCGGCAGTGGCGGCAGGCTGATTGAGATAACCGATGAACGATAAATCCGCATCGGCCTCGACAATCAGTTCGCCCGCTTCACCAGTCCGAACCACGTCATCCGGTCCTCCACCCTCGCGGATGATGCGCACGCGTGAGAGATAACTCTGCCGGAGCCTCGTCGGCTGCCCGACCGGATCGGGATAATGCAACGGCGACATGATTTCGGTCGCACCATAGATGTGACGGATCGTCGCCGGCCACTCACGAGCAAGACGCTCGAGCAGGGCCGGTTGAATGGGCGCACCCCCATGCAAGACCAACTGGAGCGACGACATGCGTGACGGCGAGTAGTTGGGAGCCGACACGATCGCCTGATACATCGTCGGCACGCCGAATAGATACGTGATCTGATTGCGCTCGATCAGATCGACCGCCGCGCCTGGATTGAACGCCGACATGACGTAATACGTGCCGCTGTACGCCAAGGTCGCAAGAAAGACGCCATAGAAACCAATCGCGTGGCTAAGCGGCGCCATCCCGAGGGCGCGATTATGCGTGCCATGTCGAAGACCCGCATCGGTGGACAGGAATCTCAACCGCGGTTCGCTCGTGCGATGGGAGATCAGGACGCCCTTGGGACGGCCAGTCGTACCGGCGGTATAGAAAATGAGCGCCAGGTCGTCAGGTGCGGGACGCGGAATCCTGCCGAGGGTGTCAGGATCACCGCGGCAACTCCAGATGTCGGCAGCCGCATCACCGGTGCCTCCGGCGGTCAACAACGGCGCACCTGAAACGAGCGCGTCGCCGACCAGTGCCACCAGCGCCCGATCGTCACGGACGATTGCTCCTGCGATGTCGCCGTCGCGAACCAGCGCGGCAACGTCTGCTGCCGGCAACCTGTGATTGAGCAGCGCGGGGACCGCATGCAATCGCTGGAGCGCGAGCAAAGCGACGGCGTGCTCGATGTTGTTGGGCAGCATCGTCGCAACGCGCACTCCCCTGGTGATGCCGCGCGCGGCCAGGCCAGCAGCAATGGCCTCGACTTCGTGCAGCAACTCGCGGTAAGTGAATGCTCGATCCGTGCGGTCATCGACGATCGCCGGATGGTCGGGCGTGCGTTCCGCGGCAAGCTGGACGAGATCGAAGGCGGTGCGCATGTCAGTCCGGGAGCGTGACCTGGGGGTCGCTGCTCTTGCGCTCTCCCGTCAGAAACTTTCGGAGACTCTCGGCAAAATACGGATGAGAGAGCGACGTCATCACGTTCTGGATCTCGAATTCGGTCGCCTCTTCAATCGGGCGACGCCAGCCACCGTGAAATCCTTCCTTCGCCATTCCTTGCAGATGCGTCGGGCCGGCCGCCAGTTGACGCGCAATGGACGCGACGTGACCTGGGAAACTGGCTTCATCGTATACCCGGTTGACCAGGTTCATCGCGAGTGCCTCGCGGGCGGCGACGGTGCGATTGGTCAGGATCCACTCGAGCGCGCGCCGAAAGCCGACGATCTTGGCGAGGGAATAACTCGTGGTCGCGTCGTTGGCGAGGCCGATGGTGTGCCACGCGGGAAGAAAGCGCGCATTCTCCGTACACACCGCCATATCCGCACAGAGCGTCATGCCCAACCCGGAGCCCACTGCCACGCCATTCACGGCTGCAAGCACAGGCTTTCGGATTCGAGTGATCAGGTGCAGCACCTGATGCCACCACATGGCCGCCAGGCGGAAATGCGCGTCGATCGCGTCATCCCGGATCTCGCCTGCCGCGCGGATCTCGGATATGGGAATCTCCTTTAGGTTAAACCCGGAACAGAACGCCTGGCCACGGCCGGTCAGCACGATCGCACCAACCTCCTCCCGAGCTTCTGCCCTGTGGAGCGCGTCGAATGTCTCCTGTACACCTTTGATGGTCAGCGCGTTGCCATACTTCGGCATGTTGAACGCAATTGTCGCAACACGGTCCTGCACGTCGAATTCAATGCACTCGTATGTCATGGGCTCACGTTAAAGGGAAAAGGGAAAAGGGACAAGGGAAAGCGCCTGCGGCCCGAGGCGAACGACATACAAATCTTCATCGTGCGCCGCGTCGCTCGCGTCGATCGGATGGTACGAACCGAACGCGACGACGCGCCCGGCGCTGTCGATGGATGGTCCGCGGCTGTTCTCCATCCATTCGTCGGCGCCATCGGCGCTCATCCGCGCCATGCGATTCGTTCGGACGTCAAATACGAAAACGTCCCACAAGAGATTGATGTCCTCGAGTTGCGGCGGACACTTTTTGACCTTTTCGCATAAGAGGTCGGTCGCGAGCGACTGAAAAACTGTCGTCGAGCCATCGAACGAGAGCGCGGGCCGGAGGCTGCTTCCGTTTACCGGATGGCCAGACAACGTGCGCGTGACAAGCGTGGTCGCGCCTGACGTGAGGTCGTGCAGGTAAATCTGCGACGCTCGTCCGAGAGACGCGGACGTCAGATTCGACGCTTCCGAGACGAACGCGACAAAGCGTCCGTCCCCGCTGATCGCCGGGTCGTAGCTGGCGCCATTGGCATCACCACCAATCTGGGTTTGGCTAACACGCCTGGTCGTCCGGGATTCAGTGTTGTAGATGTAAACGTCGGTGACGACGTTACGGTCGCGGGTTTCCATTGGACATGGGCCGGCGTTCGGGCAGGTCAGATCGGCTTTCGATGCGAACACGACGTGCCGGCCATCAGCATCAATCGCAGGCGACATACTCGATCCGGCTGATCGTTCTCCAGCAACCGTGTCAAGGCGCAACCGCACCCCTGTGACGAGCGACATCAGGTAGATGCCGACGGTCTGTGGACGCCCGCCATCGGGAACTCCCGCGAGATCGGTCGCTGTTGATTCAAACGCCACCGCACTTCCGTCGACACTGATGACCGGTTGCCCGCTTGATCCGTTCGCCGGCGCCCCAGCCGCATTGGTGGTGAGCAGTCGAGTCATTCCCGCAGCGCGATCGCGCAGAAAAATCTGTGCGGTGCCGGTCGGAAACGACGGCGCAGTCAGATTGCCGGTATGAGACTCAAAAACAACGTAGCGGCCGTTGCCGCTGATCTCGGCGCTGAAACTCTCTCCATTTGCTGCGCTGTCGTCCTGACTGAAGCTCTCGAGCGTAGTCCGTCCTGTCTTACGATCGATCACATAAACGTCTCGGAACAGGTTGGCGAGGCCTGCCACATCCGTTCGACAACGGGCTGTATGAGCGCGTCGGCGCGGAGGTTAACGGGAGGCCGAGATTCGTCGGGCCCTTGCGCGGCGACGCTGACCCATTTCGCCACGGCAGCAGTATCGAAAGTCCCGCTAAGCGTTGACCCTTCATCCCGACCTCTCGCACGCCGGAGGTGGCGGCGTGTTGTGGAGGGAGGCGGAATCCAGGGGAAACAGCTGTCCCGGCCGAAGGGGTAGAATTGCGCCACCGCGAAAATTGCCGGGAGGAGGGTGTCGGCGCTGCAACCTCACGACGTGACAGGCTTGCTGATCGAGTGGCGTTCCGGCGACGCGGCAGCTATCGACCGGCTCGTTCCGCTCGTTCACGGCGAGTTGCGGCGGATTGCCAGGCGGCACATGGCGGGCGAGCGCCAGGACCACCTGCTGCAGGCGACCGCGCTCGTGAACGAGGTCTATCTCAAGCTGATCGACATCCGCCGGGTGCTGGTGGACTTCGCAAGAGCCGAGAAGAACCAGAAACGCGGCGGCGCACTACACCGCATTACCTTCAACCAGAACCTCCCGATCACCGGTGACACACCCGACGACCTGATTGCGATCGATGAGGCATTGCGGGCGCTGTCCGTGGAGTACGAACGCAAAGCGCAGGTGGTCGAATTGCGGTTCTTCGGATGACTGAGTGTGGAAGAAACCGCGGAAGTCCTCGGAATTTACGAAGAGACCGTGATGCGTGACTGGAAGTTCGCGAAGAACTGGCTGATGCGCGAGCTGCCCCGGGGTCAAACCGGGGTCAGACGGGGGTCAAACCGGGGTCCAACCCGATGACGACGCCGGACCGCGTTTCGGAGATCTATCACCGTGCGTTAGACCGACCGCCGGAACACCGCGCGGCGTTTCTCGACGAGGCTTGCGGCACCGACGCCGCGCTGCGAGCCGAAGTCGAATCGCGGCTCGCTTACGACGCCGGCTCATTCCTTGAAGCACCTGCCGCCGTTATGGCTGAGGCAACGACAATGGTTGGCCGTCGTCTTGGCCCGTACAGCATCGTCGCACCGCTGGGTGCGGGCGGCATGGGCGAGGTCTATCGCGCCCGCGACACCAAGCTCGGTCGTGACGTCGCGATCAAGATCCTGCCGCGACACTTCACTGCGGATCCCGAACGCCGGGCGCGCTTCGCCCGTGAAGCGCGGGTGCTCGCGACACTGAATCACCCGCATATCGGCGTCATTCATGGCGTGGAAGAATCCGACGGCGTGACGGCCTTAGTGCTGGAACTGGTTGAAGGACCGACGCTCGCCGGGCGGCTGGAACGCGGCGCTCTGCCTGTCGATGACGCGCTCGCGGTGGCGCGTCAGATTGCCGAGGCACTCGACGCGGCGCACGAGAAAGGCATCGTTCATCGTGATCTGAAGCCCGCCAACATCCTCCTCCAACCGGCCGCGGGGGCGCTCTCGGACGCGGTCAGGGTCAAGGTCCTTGATTTTGGACTCGCCAAGTCGCTCGAGATCCACGACGGTCCGACAATCTCAACGGGTGGCACGGCCGAAGGACGAACTCTCGGCACGCCGGCTTACATGAGCCCCGAACAAGCGCGCGGACTCAGTGTCGACAAACGGACGGACGTCTGGGCATTCGGCTGCGTGTTGTTCGAGATGTTGACGGGTAGACGCGCATTCGAAGGTGCAACCGTCACTGACACTCTCGCGCGTGTTCTCGATCACGACCCCGAGTGGACACAGCTGCCGGCGAGAACTCCTTCGTCCATCCGCACGCTGCTCCATCGATGCTTGCGAAAAGATCCGCACAAGCGGCTGCATGACATCGCAGATGCGCTGATTGAGCTCGATGACGCGCCATCGGAACCGTCGGCCGTCGCGACAACTGAGCCGCCGCGCAAGCATCGCCCTTCCACAACGCTCGTGTGGATCGGTGCCGCCGGGCTCGGAGCGGCACTGGTGACGTTCTCCGTCATGCAAGGCAGCCGTCCGGCGCGTGACGGCGATCCAATCGAGTTCACGATCGATCCTCCGGAGAATTGGCGGCATACGAGTGACGCCTCGGGAGGAGCGGCTTACTATGCCGTCTCTCCAGATGGAGAGCAACTGGTGCTCTTGGCGCACTCCGGAAGCACCTCCAAGTTGTGGGTGCGGCCAATTAGAAAGCCGGCATGGAAGGAACTGGCGGGAACAGAGGGAGCCACCGCGCCTTTCTGGTCTCCAGACGGTCACACCATTGGGTTCATTGCGAATGATCAGCTCAAGACCGTCAGCCGCAGCGGTGGACCACCGGTTGCGCTCGCACCCGCGAGATCGGGCGATACCGCCAGCGGATCGTGGAATCGGTCCGGCGTGATCCTGTTTGTCGATCGTGATGGCCTTTACAAGCTCTCTTCAACCAGCCGCGGGATGCCGACCCGGGTTACCGCTTTGGGGGCTGACGAGTCCGGCCATCTCTGGCCGTCCTTCCTTCCCGACGACAATCATTTCGTATATCTCGCACAGCGCAGGGGTGGCGATGAACTTCGAATCGGATCGCTGAGCTCTTCCGGCAGTGAGTCGCTCGGTCTCACCGAATCGAACGCAATCTATGCGAGCGGCCGCCTGCTCTTCGCGCGCGGCGGAGCGCTGATGGCTCAGGCGTTCGACACGACGACGTGGAAACTGACCGGGGACCCAACCGTCGTCGCCGATCAGACTGCGGTCGTGCCGCCACAGCAACGCGGGTTGTTTTCAGTGTCGACCACGGGGGTCCTCGCGTACAGCCGGGCCGGGCGTCCGACATCACAACTCACTTGGATCGATCGGAAAGGCAATACCCTCAGCACCACCGCGGAACCTGGCTTCTATATCAATCTCGATCTGAGTCCCGATAACTCTCGGCTTGCCGCATCGCAGATGACGGAGCCGGGTGGCAAGGCGACCGTCGACATCTGGATTCTGGATCTGGCGCGCGCCGGCACTGGCAGGCGCCTGACGGGAGATGAGGGGCGGGAATTCGATCCGGCATGGTCTCCGGACGGCAACTATCTCGCCTTCAATTCGGACCGCGGGAATCCGCTGTTCGGCGTGTGGGTTCGCCGGTCCGACGGCAGTGGTGACGATCAATTGTGGCGGCAATCGGAACGTGCAATTAGGCCAGACTGGTCACCGGATGGCCGACTGCTGATGTACACCGATGCCACGCCGACAACTCAACGTGATCTGTGGATCATGCCGACGGGATGCGACAACACCGGGTGCAAGCCGCTCGATGGCGAACGCAAACCGTCGGCGTTCCTAAGGACGAACTATGACGAAACGCAGGCCAGTTTCTCGCCGGATGGATACTGGGTTGCGTATCAATCGAATGATACCGGTCAGACCGAAGTGTATGTGCGCCCATTTCCGGCCGGCGAACCCCACCGCATCTCGGTGCAGGGTGGTCGCGCGGCGCGATGGCGCCGCGACGGGCGCGAGCTCTACTACCTGACGCCGAACGGGCTGCTGATGGCGGTGCGCATCAGCACGACGCCGCGGTTCTCCGCCAGCGTTCCCGAACCGTTGTTTCAAACTGGACTGAGCTCGCCGAATACCGCGCGTCCGTACGCGGTCGCAAAGGATGGCCAGCGATTCCTGATTCCCGTACCGCGCGAGACAAAGGGCTCGATGCCGATTACGGTGATTCTGAACTGGCCGGAGAGTCTAGCGAAGTGACCTCGGCCTGACCTCGCCGTCGACGAGCCGCAACGTCCACCTTGATCGCGTCGCTGCTCATCGACTGATCTCCGGCCTGTCCCCATTCGCTGCACGGCTGAGATCGTTCGGGTCGCACATTCACCTTCGAGCCGCCCCTGAGGTATTCGATTCATACGTCGTGCTGAATTGCCCGGGTTGATAGCTAAGTAATGCCCTCTACAAAGCGAGGCGCGAAGTACCCGGAATCCGATCGAATGCCGAGTCGAACGTGGCAATCGACGTGACGTCGTTGTTCAACATGACGGCGGCATGGATCGCATCGCGAACCCCGATGGACGCCTCGCGTGCGAGCATGGACCGCGCTCGATCCGTATCGGCCAGCGTGACGGCGAAGACGATGGGGCACAGTTGTACGAAAAGATCGTATACGTCCCCGGCAAGATCGAGCCGGCGCAAGGCTGCGTAGCGGTACAGGATTTCCTGCAGAACCTCGGTGCTGGTGCAGCCTTCCACGTCGCCGCCGCGCACGCGTTCCAGAAAACGTCGCGCCGGCTCGCGGTTTGGGTGATCGCGGCCGGCCACGTACATGGGAATGTTCGAGTCGATGAAGACCTTCATCCGCGGCCCGCGTCGATCTCGGCCAACATAGCCTCGATGTCTCCAGTTGGGGCGCCAAGCCGTGAGAGCCGGTCGAGTGCGTCTGCGGATGGCACCCTCTCGGCCAGCGCACGCTCGACCGCCAGGCGAACCCATTCCCCTTTCGACATGCGGCTCCGCTGGGCTGCCTTCTGGATGCGCGCGTCCAGCCCTGCGGAAATCAAGACCTGAAGACGCTTGGTACTCATACACTCATACTCATATGCTCATATGATAGCATGGGGCAGCCACTGACCCTGCGGGAGTGGATATGCGAACGTCTACCGTCATCTGCGCCGCAGCCCTCGCCAGCCTGCTTCGCGCGCAAACACCCACGCCGAACCCTCAACGGCTCTTCTTCGATGATTTTTCCGGGAGACAACTTGATCGTTCCAAGTGGAACGTCATCGTGACAGGTCGAACGGTGAACAACGAGCAACAGGCCTACGTCGACTCGAGCGAGACGATCACCGTTGGTAACCCCCCGGAGGCGAACGGTGCGGAGAACGGAGCACTCATCATCCGCGCCCGTCACCGACCGGCGTTCAAGACACCTGAAGGCCGCGCGTTTGATTTCGTCTCCGGTCGCCTCGAATCTCGATCGAAGTTCGAGTTCACGTACGGGAGTGCCGCGGCGCGCATCAAGCTGACGGCGGGCGCAGGATTGTGGCCCGCGTTCTGGGCGCTCGGCACCGGTCGATGGCCCGACACTGGCGAAATGGACATCATGGAGAACGTCGGCGATCCGACGTGGACGAATTTTGCCCTTCACGGTCCAGGCTATTCCGGGAACACACCGCTTGTCAGCCGTCAGCACTTCGCCGGCGGCGGCGACATCACCGGCTGGCACGTGTACTCGATGGACTGGACGACCGACGCGCTGGTGTTCAAGATCGATGGAAAGGAAGAGTACCGCGTGCCGCGCGCGACGGTCGAACGCTACGGCCGCTGGGCGTACGACAACCCGAAGTTCCTGATCGTCAACCTTGCGCTCGGCGGTCAGTATCCACAGTCAGTCAATAAGGTCACCGAACCGTACGTCGGACTGCCGCTGTCTACTGTCGACCTGATTAAGGCCGACAAAGCGCTTCTGCTGGTGGATTGGGTGCGAGTGACGCGCTGAATCACTCATCACTGATCACGAATCGTGAATCACTAATCCGAGAATCGTCGAATCCGCGAATCCTCGACTCGGACTCGGGATTCTGGATCCAGACGATTCACGGATGCGAGGATCCATGATCAGTGATGAGGGATTTCATCCCTTCCGACGTCACGATCAGCGGCTCCGTCCATAGCGGATCGCCTTCAGCAGCACGCGCGAGTTTGCGCAGTGGGGCCCAGTCACCATCCCCGGGTACGACCGCCAGCACGAGCGTGTCTCGATCGGGAATAAGTGCGACGATCGACTCACCTGGCTCGAGCGTGTCCGCGACCAGCAGCACCCGTGCGGCGTCGAAAGTATCGCCGGTCTTGACGACGCTGATAGAGCGATCCGACAGCACGGTGTGCACGGTGTCGCGGTTGAAGGCGCGCGACAGATTGGCCTTTGCCAGAGCGAGGGCGTCCGTCTCTGAAAGCTTCAGGTCCTCGAGGTGACGATCGTTGACGTAGGCGACGCTCTCCGGGCTGTCGAGAACAAACACGACAACGAGGCCAGCCACGCCGGACGGCACGGCGGGAATGGTGGCGTCCTTGACCTCGCCGCGCAGCCGCGCCAGAAACGCCTCGTTGACGAGGCGCGGCCGCACTCGGTCTCGATCCCTTTCCGTCAGGTTCGTAGCGGATCCCCACTGGTGGGCCATGCCCACGAACCGGCTGAAGATCGCTTCTCTACCGGCACGATCCCGAGCGTCGATGTTCGCGACAGCAGTGAACAGATTCGGCAGGAAAATGACCCCGTCGCTGCCATCCTTGGTGCGCACGGAAATTTCCCGCTCGCGCACCTCGAGCACTTCCACATCCGGTGCCGTCGCCCGCAGGTACTCGACGAAGTCACGCCGGACGGACGCGTCCCATCGTCGAGCTCCCCAGCGGACGAGAAATCCAACCGACGTCAAGCCGGCAACCGCGAGCAGCGCCCATGCCGACCAGCCCATGATTCGATCCCGTGCGAATTACTTCTCGCTCGACGGCGGGACGATGTTCTTGAGCCGCATGTAGGTGACGAGATTGCCGTAGTGCTCCCACATGTGGCTGTTATTGAACGCGAGTACACCGAGGCGGGTTTGCTTTTGCCCGAACAGGTCCACTGGCGTCGACGCGTTCGCGTCCGTCGTGGCGTCGAACACCTTGTCGCAGGCAGCGAAGGACGCCTTCAACCCAGCGACGAGTTCCGCCCGGGTGGTCTTTTTTTCGTTCGCCTGATTGAAGTTGGGCTTCTCGCCGCTGGCCATACTACACAGCAGATTGTTCCCATCGGCGATGTGGCCGATCACCGCGCCAAGACTCCTGATCTCGGGAGTGGGCTTGAAGCTATACAGATCCTCTGCCACCTTTTCGGCGGTGCGAAGCACGAGCGATCTGACGGCCTCCGCTTGGGTTTTCAAAACAGCCACGTGCGAGCTCGCACCGCCACCGGTTTGTGCGGCGACCGGACCCGCGATCATTGACACACCAAGGACCAGCCCCAAAATGCGTTTCATCGACTCCTCCGATTTTGGATCGTCGGGGCCCCTGCACCCCGACTAGCTCACTCCGCTACGCTCGCTCTTCGCAGCTCGCTCCGCTCCGTTCGCGATCGCGGTGATTGTTTCAGTGACTCGACACTATCCGCAACACATGTTCCGGTCAACCGATCAGGGACGAATGGCTTTTCTCACTGCTCGCGGGGCCCCACCCCTGCTCGCTCTCGCTCGGCGCCCGCCTACGCTCTTCGAGCTCCGGCGAGGTCCCGCCGTAGCCTTGGCGAAGGCGGAACTGCGCGCCTCGGTCGGGCCGCGGGCGCGTGCATGATTCCGTCGTACCCACGATGTAATCGCGTCACGCCCTCGTCGTAGTACTCAGTACTATGAAGCGCAGAACACTGATACTGCTCGTCGTGATCGTGCAACGTGCTGCGGGTGCCGGCGGCGCTGCACTTCCAGCCGCCAGCGGACGTCGTCGCCCGGTTCGGTGGCCCATACCCGCCGGTTGATCCTGGGAGATCCATTACGGTATGGACGTTTAGGGGCCGGACGCTCGCCCCTGCCGCCGTCACTACCGGCATCACGGACTCGGTGTATACCGAGATTCTTGCTGCGCCGGTCGCGAAGGAACTCCGGTTACTCGGATGGCCATAACCACCCCATAATCAGTTACGCTTGGCGAACGAGCGCGCGAGTGAGCCCACGCGCCCGCCTTCGCGCCAAAGGCGCTTCGGCGAGGTCTCGCCGTGGCTTTGGCGGAAGCGGAGTGGGGATCGCGGGGTCCCCGCGGGCGGGTCCATAAGGAGAGTCGATGATCAGACAGTCAACAAGTGCGCGAATGACCGCGGTCGTCATGTCTGCGATCGCACTGAGTGCGCCGCTAGCCGCTGGTCCTGACGGCCAGCGCGAGTGGCGTGACTACGGAGGCGGACCAGACAGTTCGCGCTTTGTTGCTGCGAAACAGATCACCAGCGCCAACGTCAATCAGTTGCAGGTCGCGTGGGCGTACCCTGCGGGTCAGACAGATTTCAATCCGGTGGTCGTTCGGGGGATGGTCTACGGCCGCGGTCCCAATGGATCCTTTGTCGCCCTCGATGCAGCCACCGGGAAGCAGATCTGGATCCACGAAGGAATCCAGGGCTTTAACAGTCGTGGGGTGAACTACTGGGAGAGCAAGGACGGAAAAGATCGCCGGCTCATTTTCAGCACCCAGAACATGCTCCAGGAACTCGATGCCTACACCGGGGAGCCGATCACGGCATTCGGGACCAACGGCAAGGTCGACCTGCGCGTCGGTCTCGACCGCGACCCGGCGACGATCAACCAGCAGACTCGTACGCCCGGGCGTGTGTTCGAAAACCTCCTCATCATGGGATCGGCAACCAACGAGGAATACGAATCCGCGCCTGGTGACGTGCGCGCATTCGATGTGCGAAGCGGCAAATTGGTCTGGACCTTTCACACCGTTCCTCGACCCGGCGAGTTCGGATACGACACATGGCCGAAGGATGCCTGGAAGACGGTGGGTGGCGCGAACAACTGGGGTGAACAGACGATCGATGAAAAGCGCGGCATCGTTTACGTGCCGATAGCGAGTCCCAAGTACAACTTCTACGGTGGCAATCGTCCCGGCGCCAACCTGTTCGGCGACTCGATCGTCGCGCTCGATGCACGAACGGGCAAGCGACTGTGGCATTTCCAGATGGTGCATCACGACATCTGGGATTACGACAACAACTCTGCGCCACAACTGACGACGATCCGACAGAACGGCCGCGCGATCGACGTCGTCGCGGTCGCGAGCAAGACCGGTTACCTTTACGTTTTCGATCGCGTCACCGGAAAGCCGATCTGGCCAATCGAGGAGCGGCCGGTTCCACAGAACACGACCGTGCCCGGCGAAACGCTGTGGCCGACGCAGCCCTTTCCGACCGCGCCGCCGCCATTCTCACGACAGAAGTTCACGGCCGAGGATCTCAATCCATACATCCTCACGCCCGAAGAGCGCGAGCAATTCAGGCAGCGGATCCTGAAAGCAAGAAACGATGGGCCGTTCACCCCGATCGGATTCGATGATGTGATTCACATGCCGGGGAATCAGGGAGGATCGAACTGGGGTAGCACGGCGGCAAACCCGGATGACGGAACCGTTTATGTCATCGGCCTCAACACGCCGACGATCATTCGACTGCTGAAGGCCGGTGAGGTGCGCCGCAGCGGACGCGGTGCCGGGGAACCGATTCAAGAGGGCCGTTATGTCACTGAAGGATTCGGCCTGTATCCGACCATCATCAAGCCGCCCTACACAACGCTGACGGCGTACGATCTGAATAAGGGAACGATCAAGTGGCAGGTTGGGCTTGGCGACGATCTGCGACTGGTCGGCCAGGGCATCAAAGGAACCGGTACCGCAGCCAACGTCAAGACAAGCGTGATAGTCACGGCGACGGGACTGGTGTTTGCCACAGCAGGCGACCACAAGATCCACGTCTACGACAGCAAAGACGGCAAACAGATCTGGGAGACGCCGCTCGGCGCTGCAACGACAGGTGCACCCTCGATGTACGAGATCGGCGGCCGGCAGTATCTCCTGGTCACCGCGTCAGGAGGTGGGGCGCGAGGAGCGGCCCGCAATACAGTTGATGTCGCGGGCGCCAACCCCGAAGGGCCGGTCGGTATTGTCGCGTATGCGTTGCCAAAATAAATTAGCTGCTGGCTTCGGCCCTTGGCCGCTGACTATCCAGTCTTGCCAGCAACCGAGAGCTAGAAGCCGGAAGCCAATCAACGACCAGCTACGATAATCGTCTCCCGCTGAATCATCGACTGCAAGTAGGGCCACACAGTCTCTGCGATCCGCTGCGCACCCGCAGCGTTGGGATGAATTTCGTCGTCGCCATTCAGATCAGGATTCAGCACCACACCTTCCAGCAGAAATGGCACGAGCGGAATGTTGTACTTTCGCGCGAGGCGCGGGAACAGTTGATGAAAATCGACGCTGTAGTTCCAGCCGTGAATAGGCGGAGTCTCCATACCGCACAGGAGTACCCGAATCGAGCGTGACTGCGCACGCTCGATCATCGTCGACAGATTCCGCTCGACGGTTGAAATATCGACACCGCGAAGCCCGTCGTTGGCGCCCAACTCGAGGATCAGGATCCGCGTGCCATCCACAACGGCCTGATCGAATCGACGCAGTCCGCCGCTTGTCGTGTCGCCGCTCACCCCGGCGTTACTGACAACCCAGCCAGGTTGCTGCACGTTCATCCGGCGTTCGAGCTCAGCAGGAAATCCCTCCGCGCGAGACGGCGAGACCGCCAGACTGTCGCCCAAAACCACGGCTCGACGCGGAGTGGGAGCGGCTGAGTCTGCCGCGGTCGGCGACGACGGCGAACTGCCGCCGATACATGCCGAGGCCGACATCACTGCCGCGAGCGAGTAGCAGACGCCAATGGAACGAACCGAAGGTTTCATGGCCGTGCGCGCTAAATTCGGAAACTGTCACGAGGCTCCGGACGGGGCCTCGTTAGATCGAGATTGTTCGGGAGAACACCCTTATCCTACCATGCGCGAGCCGGCCGGCGACCCGGTGAGCCACTCCGCTACTGTTCCTGCCCCGTCGTCTTCTTCGCGTTCCGTGGGTCGTCGGACGCTCTCACGTACTTGAACTCCACCGGTCCGACTCCGTAGAGCACGATCGTCGACTCTGCAGTCGTGTATGCGAAGTGATTCATATTCGCCGGCGCAAGGAAGTATCCGCCCGCCGCAATCGTCTTGTTCGTCGGCGCGCCCTTTTTGAGTTCGTCGCCCATGCCGAATGTCAGCGCGCCGGAGGTGACGACGACGTTCTCGTCAGTGGGATGAGAATGCGCCGGGATTGCGTAGTTCGCCGGAAACTTCAGACGAACCGTGTAGGGGGCCGCCTTGCCCGGATCTCCGGTGAGCACGGCGATCTGTGCTCCCGGCGGAAGCATCGGCGGAGCCGGTCCCCACTGCGTTTCCTTCTCGGTCTGAATGACGTGCGCGTGGCTCTGCGCCCGCAGCACCGCCAACGTCCCGCCGCTCAGAATGGCAGCAGCCGTGATCACCGAAACGGTCTTCGTCATATCCGCCTCCTCTTTCAGCGGGCGTTCCCCGCAATTGAGACGAGTCTACGGACGCGAGCTGACCGTCGCATCCCATGCGCGGGTCATTTCACAGTTGCAGGTCGAAATGGCCCGAAGGGGCCATACAAATCAGCCAAGAATTCCGCGCCGTGCCGCTTGAGCAACAGCGGCCGCGCGAGTGGAAACACTCAGTTTCCTGAGGATATTTGCGAGATGACGATGGACCGTATGATCGCTCACAAAGAGGCGTTCAGCGATGGTCTGATTGTTCAGACCTTCGGCAACCAGCCGCAGCACCTCGACTTCCCGCTTTGTCAAACCGCCGTTGCGAGGGTGGCTGTCGACCTTGTCGTCGATTTGAGGTGATTCTTTCAGCGAATCCAGGACGGTTCGAGCGCGCCCAATCTCGAACTGCGCGTTCAGCTCCGACAGCAAATCGATCGCGCGCTGTGCTTCCACGAGTGCATCTGCGGTTCGCCCAAGTGAGCCAAGCGCGCGGGCCAGCTCGATGCGGGCACGCGCCACTTCGAATGGCGCGCCGCTTTGAAGATACAGATCGACGGCATCTTCCAGGTGCTGCCGCGCCCTGTCGAGTTTACCGTCACCAAGCGCGACATATCCCTCTGCGAAACTCGCCGCCGCACGCAGAGGCACGGTTGACACGAGGTTCGCAATCCCGGAGAGTTCCGCGAGCGCCGTCGCGGCGCGTTCACGCTCGCCGAGTCCGGTGAGCGCGCGCACGAGCAGATCGAGGGCGGCGGCGCGATCGGTGCGATTGTGGGTCGGCACGTGTCGAAGATATCGTTCCGCCTGCTCGCGTGCCGCGCGCACGTCTCCGCGATCGAAGGCCAGCTCCGCGCGGCCCAGCAGGGCCTGGCCGTGGGGACCGGCCTGGTCGAAGAGATCGGCCGCCTCGACGAGACGTCCCTGTCGGCGACGCAGTTCCCCCAGCCGTACAAGTGCATCGCCGGTCATTGCCGGTCGGCTGGCCGCGAGTTCCTGACTCGCCGCGCGCAGTTCCTCTTCTGCCTCGAGCCACGTCCCACGCCACAAGCAGATCGACGCATATTGGGAACGACAGACGGCAAACAGCGGACGCAGCCCCCATTTCATGCAGAACGCCTTGAGCCGCGTGCACCACTGCACCGCGCGGTCGTAATCGCGAACTCGCTCGCACGCGGCGATCAGATAGCAGCACGACAGCCCGATCGCGACCAGGTCAGTCAGTTCGCCGGCAAGGACCGCGGCGTTGACCTCGTCGAGGCCGCGCATGCCTTCGGCGACAGCGCCCGATTGCACGAGTGCCAGACCTTGCACGGCACGTCCCAGCATCTCGAGATCGACACTGCCGGCCTCGCGCGCGGTCCGGATGCCTTCACCGGCGAGCGCGAATCCTCGCTCGGTGTCCCCTTCCTCGAACAGGCACATCGAGCCTTCACGAATATCGAGCCACGCGCGCTCGGCGCACGCAGGCTCGTCGCCGAGCAGACGCCGCGCGCGCTGCAACCAGCCATTTCCGACGGCATGTTCGCCTCGAAATGCCCAGTAGTCCCACGCGAGCCACACAGCGACACGGGCTGCCGCTCGGCGATTGCCATTCGCGAGATACAAACGATACGCGCGCTCGCGCCCGTCGAAGACGATGTCGGCGAGATCGAGCCACCAGCCGGCGGTGGCGAGCCCTTCGAGTGATTCAGGAGTCTCTTGAACGGCGAGTGCCGCCGCGAACGCGTCGCGCGCTTCCGTCCACGCACCGCGTGCGAGCGCAGCGTCCCCTTCCACGCATCCAGTGGGTCCAGTGAGGGTCATGCGCGCCCAATTATAGGGGCGCCGCTTTGCGAGCTGAAATTGCTGAATTTCGATTGCTGAATGCTGATTGAAGGGCTTTCCAATCAGCATTCAACATTCAGCCACCAGAAATCTCAGAATTCATCACAGAGATGACGCGCGGAACCGTTCAGCCTTCTTCTTAACGTAAGCAAAATTGAAACTCAGCTCGTTGAAGTGCGCTGCTTTTTGCGCGAGCGCGGTGGCCTTCTCCGTGCTGCCGGCGCCCTGCGCTGCCTCCGCCATTAATAGAAGAACCCGCGGATCGCGCTGATTCGCCTGAGTGAATTCCTCCAACGCCGCTGCGTGTCGCTTCTCGGCAAGGGCGATCAGTCCGGCAAGTTCACGCTGCTGTCGCAGCTCGAACGGCGCATTCCGCGGTGCAGTCAGGCGTACGTATTCCGCCGCCTTACTCTTCGCCGTCGCCAGATCATGTTTCGCGACGGCGATACGGGCCTCCTCGAACACATGGTTGCGGCGGGTGGCGGCCTTGACCGGCTCCGGCAGCTGAGAGCTCTCTATCACCTTCACCGCCTCGCCGTACTTCGCCAGTGCATCGTCAAGCCGGCCCGCCTCACGCAACACGTCCCCGATCTGAATGAGATCGCCGGACACGGTGCCTGCATCGTGCTCCGCTTCGGCGAGCGCCGAGCCGGCCTTCAGCTCGTCGATCGCCTTGTCGGTCGCGCCCTCGTGCACATACGAGGCTGCCGTCCAGAACTTCACCAGGCGCCGTTCACCTGTGTTCCGTGCGCGCGCACCGATCTTCGCAAATGCGGCGCGGGCCTGGTCGGTCTTTCCCATCGCGAGGTAGTCGTTGCCGATGCCGACGTACGAGTTGACGAAGTTCGGATCGATCGACAGCGCCTTTTCGTACGCTTTGATCGATTCGTCGAAACGCCCAATCTTCATCAGCAGTTCCGCGTAAGAATCGTACGGGTTCGGGTCGTCGGGAATGAGCTGCGTGTACTTCTTGAAGGCGGTTTCGGCTTCGTTGAATCGCTCGGTAAACCGGTAGGCATAGCCGAGCTGATTGTACGGAGGCGAAAACTTTGGATTAATCGATATCGACTTCTCGAATTCGGCAATCGCACTCGGGTAATCCTGCCGGCCGAAGTAGAGAACGCCCAATTGCGTGTGGGCGCGTTCGTCGTTGGGGAAGAGACGAACCAGTGCGTTCACATGCATCAGATTGCCGGCAGGATCGCCCTTCAGCGCTGCGTCGAGGGCGAGGATCTGGTGACGCTCGCCTTCGCTGACCTTGTCGGCGAGTGCAACCGCTTTGGTCACTGCATCGACAAACTCGCGATTGGTGCCCGCGGTGTTGGCCAGCCCGACATGCGCGAGAGCGAAATCTGGATCTTTTCCCACCGCCTGCTCGAAGAGGCGGCGGCCGTCGGTCCCGCGCAGCCGCTCCAGCAGATCGCGGCCGTCGACATACAGCTTCCGCGCTTCGTCGGACTTGGTCGTGATGGGCAGCTTGTCGCTCGTCGCCGGCGCTTGCGCGAACACCGACGACAAGGCAGCACCCGAAGCGACGATGATGACTAGTGCCCGCCGGGCAACGCTTTCGAACATCCCGCACCTCCTGGGTCACCGGAGGTTAGGCCAGCACTCGGTTGGACATCTATAGAGATGGTGTGAATAGCACCAGTGCGGGATGAACTGGTGAGATCCGTGGCCGGGTGCCAAGAGTGCTGCGAGCGTGCGTCAACTCTTTGCTTCGCCGTTCGCCCGATTCAGGAGCGCCTTCATGTAGGCGAATCCGTACGCCGTCTGCGTATAGTTCCCGCCAACCATCGTCGGACTGTGATCGAGGATGACGATGCCGTCGAAGTTGACGTCGCGAAGCGCCTTCATGATCTTCCACATGTCGTAGTAGCCATTGTCCATGAACGTTTCGACGAAGTGCGGCAGCGGTGCGTTGACGTTGCGGAAGTGAATCTTCCAAATCTTCCGCGCGCCGAAGTACCGAATCATCTCCTCGGGATCTTTGCCGGTCAGATTCTTTCCTCCTTCGAGCCACGTGCCGCAGCACAGGCAGATGCCGACGTTGGGGCTGTCGGCGATCTCCATCGCGCGTTTGTAGCCCTCGAAGTTCGCGAAGATGCAGCGCGGAACGCCGGCAAGCACGGGCACCGGCGGATCATCTGGATGGATCCCGATGTGCACGCCGACTTCTTCCGCAACCGGGGCTACACGCTTGATGAAGTATGTGTAGTTGTCCCAGATCTCTTCCTTGCTGAACACCCGGCCATGGGAGAGCGGGCCAGTAAAGACCTTCCCGTCCCAGTTGCCGCGAGCGTTGGGGCTGTTCTCGTCGAACTCGCGCGCCGAGGCGCCCCGGACGTCGGTGCGACCGCTGGTCCAGATGCCATTGCCCATGTGCGCGTAGGTTGTGTAGGTAATGCCGGCTTTGCCGAGGTTGCGCAGGTACTGCTTGTACTCCTCGATTTTCTGATCGCGTCCCGGCAAATTCAGAGTGACTTCCGGCATGTTGTGAACGCTCGTATTCCCGATGTTCCACACCGTGATGCCCGCGTCCGCATAACGCTTCTTGATCTGCATGAACCCGTCGGCGGTTCGCAGCTCCGGCGTCGAGCCGACGCTCACGTACTCAGCCCCCAGCTGCTTGAGGAACAGCAGCTGTTCGTCCGAGGGGTTCGCCGACGACTGCACACACAATTTGATGCTGGCGGACGTTTTCTGAGCCGCGGCGCGAGCATTCTGGCCGACGAGCGCTGCCGCCCCGAGCGCTCCGAGCGTTACGCGAGCGAAGTCTCTTCTGTCGATTGCGGTGTCGACCGACTGATCGTCCATGATGACAACCTCAGCGCAGTTCCTCGATCGCAATGTTTCTGAACTGGACGAGCGAAGGTGGGCTGCTCCACACGCCCGCCTTCTTTCCGCCATGGTGCTGGAGACCGACCGGGCCTGTCGACGGTAGCTCCGGCAATTCAGCGGCGTTGATGACCGTCTGCCCGTTGAGCACGACTGTCAGTCGATTGCCGCGAACCGTGATGTCGTAGGTGTTCCACTCGCCGATGTTGCGGTCGGCGTTCTTCGACGGTGTCACCCCAGCGCGCACCGCCGGCGGCATCTTCTCGTCCATGCGGTAGCCATAGACCTCGCCGGATCCGATCGGCCAGCACCAGATGTTCACCTGTGCCTTGCTCGTGCCGCGCAGGAGAATTCCCGAATCTGAATCGGGCACGGATATCCGGATCTCTTTTCCATCGGCGTCTTTCTTATGCGTGCCGTCAAACTTGATGATCGGCACGTTCGGATTGATGTAAGGCGTCGCCTTGATGCGCCAATCGACGTGCAGCGTGAAGTCACCGTACGAACGTTCGGACCACAGGCTCTTGTCGGCAGCGGTCGACTCGCTTTCCGCGTCGTAGTCGATGACGCCGTCCACGACTTTCCAGTGGCCGTTGTCCCCGGCCGGAATCTTCCAGCCGCTCAAATCTTTGCCATTGAAAAGCGATACACCCTTTGGCTGCTGCGCGGATCCAGCCAGTCCGAGGGCCAGCACACAAACGACCGTCAGAGTGAAGGAAAGTGATCTGGTCATAGTGCGCATAATCTACATCGAATCTCCCGCACTCTGCGCACCCTTGGCAGCCAAGCACCCCAGGCACACTCCAGGCACTCCAGGCACCCCTGGCACCCCTGGCACCCCAGGCACCCCAGGCACCCCTGGCACCCCTGGCACCCGGCACCGTCTCTCCATTTGACCATCTAATGCGGCATGTGGTATTCCATTGGAGTGTCTAATAGAGACCAGTCGAAAACCGACATCCTGCAGGGCACCCTCGACCTCATGGTCCTCAAGACGCTCGAGACGCTCGGCCCTCTGCACGGCTATGCGATTGCCGCTCGACTCGCGCAGGTGTCCGGCGGCGCGCTGCAGCTGAATATGGGGACGCTGTATCCGGCGTTGATGCGGCTGGAACAGCGCGGCCTCCTCAAAGGCACGTGGGGCACGACCGAAACGAACCGGAAGGCCCGCTTCTACGCGCTGACGGCGTCGGGACGGCGTGAGCTGGGGCGCGAGCAGCAGGCATGGGACCGGATGGCGGCCATCATGCAAACCCTGCTGCGCGGCGAAATGTAATGACGCTCATTCACTCGCTTCGCGAATGGCTGCATCGGCTACTTGGAAGTGTTCGCCGCACCCGGACCGATCGTGATCTCGCCGAAGAGCTCGAGCTGCACATGCAGCTGGCGAGAGAGGAGGAAGAGCGTCGCGGTCACTCACCCTCGAACGCCGCTCGGAAGACGCGCATCCAATGGGGCGGCGCGTCGCAGGCGATGGACGCGCTTCGCGAACAGCGCGGCGTTCCGTGGATCAGCGCGTTCTCGTCTGACGTCGTCTTCGGCTGGCGTCAGCTGAATAAGCATCGCATGTCCAGTGCCGCCGCGATCCTGTCGCTCGGCCTCGCGATTGGCGCGACGACGGCGGCGTTTCGTCTGGTGGATGCGGTGCTTCTACGCAAGCTGCCCGTCGCCAATCCGGATAACCTGCTGTACGTTTCCTTTACGAGTACCGATTCGCAGAACCGCGTCGAGGAGCGCGACGACTTCGACTATCCAACCTTTCAGCGATACGCGCGTGCGATTGGCAGTCGCGCCGAACTGATGGTGGTCGGCATGAGCGCGCCGGAGGATGTGACCGTCGGTGCCAGTGACGAACCGGAAAGGGTCTTCAAGCAATACGTTTCTGGCAATGTCTTTCCTGCGTTCGGACTCCAACCCGCAGCCGGTCGACTGTTGGTGGTCGCCGACGACGACAATCCAGCCGCGCACGCGGTCGCGGTAATTAGCTATGACTATTGGGGACGGCGGTTCGGACGTGATCCCAAGGCGATCGGCCAGACTTTACGGAGGGGACGACAACCGTACGAGATTGTTGGCGTCACACCGAAGGGATTCACCGGCACCGAACCCGGAAGACTCACCGACGTGTTCATTCCGGCGACGATGAACGTGCAGGCGCTCAAGAGCCCTGGCTGGTCGTGGTTCCGGCTGTGGGTGCGTGCCAACGGCGAGGTGACATCGGCCGAAGTTCAGCAAACACTTCAGACCGTCTTCGCCGAGGATCACAAGCAGCAGCTCAAATCGTTTCCGCCTGACACATCACGGCAGCGGCTCGATGCCTACCTGAACGAACGAATCACGCTGCGCCCCGCTTCTTCCGGTGCCTCTGGCACGCAGCAAGATTTGCGACGGCCGCTACTGATTCTCGCAGCGCTCGTCGCGCTCGTGCTGCTCGTCGCGTGCACGAACGTTGCGAATCTGCTGATCGCGCAGGCCCTCGCCCGCGGGCGCGAGATGGCTCTGCGCGTGTCGATCGGCGCCGATCGCTGGCGGCTGATTCGACTGGTGCTTGTCGAAAGCGCGATGCTCGTCGTCTTTGCGACGATCGCAGGATTACTGTTTGCGTCGTGGGCAGCGCCGCTGGTGGTCTCGATGTTGTCGCCCAAAGAGGACCCTGTGAGACTGGTGCTCGACACCGGCTGGCGGGTGCTCGCATTTCTACTTTTGGTCGCCACCGGCGTGACGTGCCTGTTCGGACTCGCGCCAGCCATACGAGCATCCGCCTTCACGCCGTCGACCGCCCTCAAGGGTGAAGCGGACGCGCGCGGGCATCGGCGGTTGATGAAGACACTTGTTGGTGCGCAGATGGCTTTCTGCGTGTTCGTGTTGTTCGTGGCGGTCCTCTTCGGCGCAACATTGGCGCGCCTTTCCCGCCAGCCACTCGGGTTCTCGCACGATCGAGTGCTCCTGGTCGACGCGACGTGGCCTGGCAAACCACAGCCTGCGGCGACGTGGATGCAGATCGTCGATCGGTTGCGTGAATCACCAGGGATCGAATCGGCCGCGTTCTCGGGTTGGACGTTCCTGTCCGAGAATCGGTGGACTGGAACCGTGTTCGTGCCTGGTCAGCCGCTCGACGCTCGGCCGGCGTACTTTCTCGACGTGTCACCTGGCTTCTTCGAGACGGTCCGCATACCGCTGAATCAGGGCCGCGATTTCCGGGTGGGCGACACTGCCCCGACTCTCAAGGAACACGATGAACCAGTCCCAGGCGTCGCCATTGTCAACGCCGCCTTCGCCCGTGTCTACTTCGAAGGGCAGAACCCGGTCGGACGAACGGTCATGATTCGCCCTCGCAGTCTCATCCAGATTCCGATGGAAATCGTCGGCCTGGTCGCAGATACGGTGTATGCGAACGTGCGCGACCCGATGCGTCCGATTGTCTATATACCCGCTGAAGGGCATAGTAACGGAACCTTCAGCATTCGCACCGCCGAAGACCCGCTCGCGGTTGCCGCCGGGATTCGCCGGCTGGTCGCCGGAGCGCATGCCGGCACGCGGGTGCAAGTGGTGCCGATGACGTCACTGGTGCGGCGTCAAATGGTCCGCGAACGGCTGCTCGCGACCCTCACCACGTTCTTCGCGGCGGTCACGCTGCTGTTGGCATGCGTTGGCCTCTACGGCGTGCTGACCTACAATGTCCTCCAGCAGCGGCGCGAGATTGGCGTGCGGATGGCGCTCGGCGCGCGGGCGATGCAGGTAGCCACTCGCGTGACGCGGGAGATGGCCATCATCGTCGGCTGCGGCGCATTGATCGGCCTCGCGGGCGGATTCGGGTTTGGACGAGTCATCGAGCGGCTGCTGTTCGAAGTCAGAGCGGTCGACCCATTTCCTCTGTTAATGCCGCTCGTCACATTGGCTCTCGCAGCTGTTTTGGCCGGCGTGCCGCCGGTCATGCGCGCCGTCCGCATTGATCCCGCGAAGACTCTGCGCGCGGAATAACGCAATTGCCGATTCTTGATTGCTGATTGCTGATTTAGGCGACTCATTCAACCGGCAATCGGCACTGACGATCGGCAGGAATGCACGGCAGGGCAGCATCGAGATCAATCCGCATCCCGAGGTGTACGTGCCGATGACGCAACGCACGAACCGATACGGCTACCTGGTCCTTCGGACGAGCGGGAATCCCGACGACGTGCTGCCCGATGTCCGGGCCGTGGTGTCAGCGGCACTGCCGCATGATCCTCTCCGGAATATCGCGAGCATGGACGAACTCATCGCCCGGCAGACAGCAACACGCCGGCTGAACATGGTGATGTTGACCCTCTTCGGCGTGCTCGGTCTCGCCATCTCGACAATCGGCGTCTTCGGCGTGATGGCACACCTCGTCACGCAACGCACGCGGGAAATCGGAGTGCGTATGGCACTGAGGGCAACACGCAATCAGCTGATCGGCATGGTGCTTCGCAAGGCAGTGGCGCTGGTCGCCGCGGGAATTGTTGTCGGCGGCGCGGCAGGCAGGTACCTGTCTACTGTTTCGCGACAGTTTCTCTTCGGACTCGATCCACACGATCCGAGGCCGTTCCTGCTATCCGCGACGGTGCTCTTTCTCGCCGCAATCGTTGCCAGCATTCTGCGGCGCGGCGTGCGGCAACCGTCGATCCAACCGTGGCGCTGCGGAGTGAGTAGTCTCGCGTAGAGGTCGCGGAGAATACCGATCTCGCGCCGAGATCCCTTTTCTCTGTGCCCTCCGCGCGAGACTCTACGTCCGGGCGCGTCGCGGCAGGTCAATCGTAAGTGTTGATCCGAGCCCCGCTCCCGCGCTCTCGGCGCGAACACTGCCGCGTACGCGACCAGCACCAGTAGAGGATCGGATACGATGCAGTTATGCGCCGAACCTATCTGACTCTGCTGCTACTCGCGGGCGCCGGTCTGTCTCAGGCGCAGCAGATCGCCACACCTGATCTCGTCGACGCGCTACGCAAGGGCGGTTACGTGATCGTCATGCGTCACGCGAGCTCGCCGCGCGAGGCGCCGGATAAAGCGAGCGCAAACCCAGACAACGTCACACTCGAGCGGCAGCTCGACGCGGCGGGGCGCGCGTCGGCGACCGCTATGGGAAGGGCCATCCGAGACCTGAAGATCCCGATCGGCGAGGTGTTGACCAGCCCGACCTACCGCGCGATGGAAACCGTTCGCCTCGCTCAACTGCCAAATCCGCGGGCGCACGCGGAGCTTGGCGACGGCGGCCAAGGCATGCAGGCCGCCAACGAGACGCAGGCGGCGTGGTTGAAAGACCGTGCGTCGCGCGCAAGCGCCGGAACGAACGTCGTCATCGTGACGCACATGCCGAACATCTCGCGCGCGTTTCCAGAATGGGGCGCCGTGGCCGATGGCGAAGCCGTTGTCCTGAAGCCCGACGGCAAAGGCAGCGCGGCAATCGTCGGCCGGATCAAGATCGAAGAGTGGCCGCGATTGCGGTGATGCGATTGTTCGATCGCGCGGTAATCGCCGTGCGTCGGTCGTCGTTTCGGATCGATGTACGCAGATGAACTTCGCGTCGCTCGTCGGCCTGGCGTCGGTCGTCGCCGGCGGGATTGCCGCGGTCTCCGGGTTTGGTATCGGCAGCGTTCTCACGCCGCTCTTCGAGAGTCAGTACGACATCAAACTCGCCGTTGCTGCGGTGTCCGTCCCTCATGTCATCGCGACCGCAGTGAGATTGTGGCGACTCCGCCGCGATGTCGATCCAACCGTTCTGAAATCGTTCGGCCTGATGAGCGCCGCCGGAGGCTTAACCGGAGCGGTGCTTCAGAGGTATGCCGCCGCGCCGGGGCTGACCCTCGTTTTTGCCGCGCTCCTAATCTTTGTAGGAGTCCTGCAGCTGACCGGACTGTCCGAACGAATGCGGTTCGGTACGCGCACCGGATGGGTCGCCGGGGTCCTGTCCGGCGCGCTTGGCGGACTGGTCGGCAATCAGGGCGGCATCCGATCCGCCGCCCTGCTTGGCTACGACCTCTCCCCTGCGCGCTTCGTCGCGACCGCCACCGCTGCCGGATTGATCGTCGACGCCGCGCGAATGCCGGTTTACGTCATCACCGAGCACGCTCGATTGATCGCGCTCGCGCCACTCCTGGCGATCGCCAGTGTCGGCGCGGTGATCGGTACGTTCGCCGGAGCGCGCCTGCTGAAGAAGATTCCGCCACACCTCTTTCGGACGATCGTCGGCGGGCTCGTTCTTGCGCTTGGCGTGTATATGTTTTTCCGGCGCTGAGGAATCGTGGTTCGTATCGCACCCGGCGGTACGCACGTTTGGCGATTCAAGGATTCATGGATTGAATATCGCCGGCTTCAGCGTCCACGCCTGCAACCGCGCGAGTTCCATGATGCGCGGGGCGCGGAATCCTTCCGGAAAAATGATCCACCCCCACAAGGCCGGTGAATCCTCGGCGACGTAGTGGTCCGCGGTGAAACGACCCGCCCGACGAACGACCGCGGCAGGCGGCCGCCCGGTGGTGGCCACTTCTCCAAACGCGTGCGCGAGCATCGCGAGGTAGTCAGCGGGCGACAGACTCTCTGATCCGACCCAGATCTCGTCCGGCACCCGATCGGTGGTCTTACAGTACTCCCACGCATCCCGAGTCGCATCAGCGAAGGCGCGCCATTGAAAGCTTGACGATTGTGTGCCGCCGTTCGACAGGGCGTAAGTCCGTGACGGACCGTCAAGCGGTTTGATGCTCGACTGCGATGGCAATCGATTCCGCTGGATGAATTCCGCCATCGCCGCGGTCAGCAGCGCAAACAGATCCGCGGCGGACACCGAATATCCGTCGAGTCGTTGAAAAGTGATCTCGTCTTCGACGACGCGCGCGAACCTGATCAGCTCGTCTCTCCCGAAATCGCGGGTCATGGCTTTGTCGCTGTAAATGGTCATCAGCTCGGTGGCCGTGACGAAGCGAACATCCGGCAAGCCCTTCATGAACCGAACGTATTGCTCGAAGTCGCTGAACGCTTGTTCCGTTTCCGCGGCCGGCCGCGTGCCGGGCAACTTCCATGCATCGCGCGGAGGATTGGCGCCGCGCCTGAAATTGACACCGTCCCAGAACTCGGTGTGCACCCACTCGTTTGGGTGATAGTAGATGCTGATCGTTCCGCCCCCTTTGGCGCGAAGTGCTTCGTAGGTTTTGGTAAACCGTGCCTTGCCGTCCGCGAGGCTGGTGCCGCCACTCAGATTCATCCGTGCCAGGTTCGATCGCATCTTGAACACGTTCAGCATTCCGCCGTAATAGAACGGCTGATCGTCGATGCCGACGTGGTCCGCCTCGTCCAGGTACATGCCGATCCCCATGTCGCGCAGTGCCGGATAGGTCTGCGGCGCCCAGGCGCTTCCCGGTTGTCCGTACGCCACCGGCTTGACGCCGAAGATTCGCTCGACATCGCGCGCTCCCTGACTCTCGCGTCGATAAAACTCGGCACGACCGTCGTCCCAGCCGGCGTTCTGCAGATAGACGGCAATGGTTGGCTGCTGACTGTGCGTGTTGCTGTGATAGCCAATATCGTGACGTGTGAGGGCGGCAATCACATCGGTGCGCCGCCGCGCCTCGAGCACGCGCGCTTTTTCGCCGACGACCTTGAACGTCGCGCGGACGCCGAGACTCGTCAGCAACTCCGCCAGCCTCTTCGTCGCATCATCATCCTGGGGCAGGATGTAGTCCTCGGTGTCGAACCAGAGCGTCACATAGACTGGTGCCGCTCGCTGTGCGAGACCGTGATTCGCAATTGCGAGAGCGATGGCGACTGCGAGGATCGTCTTTTTCATCAACGGAGCTTTTCCGCCAGATAGAGTCCCGTCTTCCCGCTGGCGACGATGTCGAGATCGCCGTCGCCGTCGATGTCGACCGCGACGATCTGAAGGCCCCCGCCCATCGATCCTCCTTCCTCGATGACGTGACGGGTAGAAGTCTGCGACGATCCATGGGGCAAGGTGTACCAATACATGCCCAGACGATCGCGCTCGGTTGCGCTCGCATCGCTGTGGATCTGGGCGCGCTTTCCGGTCACGAAATCAATGCGGCCATCGCCGTCCATGTCCGCCAGGGTCGATGCATGCGCTGCGGACCAGCCGCCATCGATGACGTGTCGGGTCCAGGTGCCCTCGCGAGTCTGCTCGAACCACAGCACGCCGCACGAATGTCCCATCGTCGTCAGGATGTCCGGACGTTTGTCGCCGTTGATGTCGCGCACGTACATGTAACCATATTCAGCGGGCGTTCCTGGCCGCGCCGGCGCTGTCTCTGCTGACGCACAGGTGGTTCCCATCTGGTTCCACGGTGTCTCGTGAAACGTCCAATCACCCGCCGCACGCACGTCTGCGGGAGCCTCGAGCCAGCCCGTTGGCGTGACGATGTCCTGACGTCCGTCGCCATTCATGTCGCCGGCTCCGATGCCGTGACCAAAAAATCGTGGCTGACTGATCACGTGTTTGACCCACTTGCCGTGCTGAATCTCGTACCAAGCTGCCGGCAGATTTGCCGCACGGGTGAACTGCGGCAGGAGCTCCAGCGCCTTGCCGTCATTATTGAGATCGACGAGAAAAGCGAATTCCGTCGGACCGACCGCGTCGATTTCATTGACCGTCCAGGCGCCACCGGCAGAACCAGGGTTCTTCAACCATTCGAGCTTCCGGGCGAAATAGCCAATCTGTACGATGTCGACGTATCCGTCTCCGTCGACATCCAGGGGCAGATCGCTGAAGTCGTCGACATATCCTGACGCGCGGTTGATCGATCGGAGCGGATGCTTCGTCCAGTTCGGCCCCTCGTACCAGCTTTCAGCGGAGATGATGTCGAGGCGACGATCGTTGTTCAGATCGGCAACGGCAGTCGTCTCGCTCTGGATCGTATCGATCGCTCGAACTTTGAACGACGGCGCCGATTGTCGCGCCGCTGGGAGAACAACGACGCAGGCGAGCGACGCAAGCAGTGTCAGCGGCAAGCGCGCGGTACGGCACATGGTGCCCTCCAGGTCGAACTCGGTCGGGATCGTTGTTGGGGATCCGGGATCCGGGATCCGGATTGAGTCTACCCGTTCGGCAATTCTACGCCCCGATTTCAACCAGGGCGCATCCTCATTAGAATGGCGCGTTAACTCAGGAGGTCCATGGAGACAACCGGTACGGTTGAACACTCTGCAGCGTTGGCGCCGACCGACCCGCGCTTGCAGACTGCACATCGTGTCTTCCGCGGTGCCCTCATCTTCAACATGGCCCTGACCGGGTTCTGGCTCTTCGCGATTCTCACCCACCACACTGGCGGCTTCTTCCAACATTACGAGATTGGCCGCGAAGTCATCGCCAACATCGTCGGCGCCATCCTTTTCTTCTACGTCATCTGGGGATTCATCTGGTACGGCATCAAGACACTCCTCCTGAAATACTTCGTCGGGTTTACCAAAGAAGAACGGCGGCAGGCGTTTTCGTCGCGGATGCGCGCACCGTTCGAAGTGTTGTCGTTCACCTCGCGCTATTCGGAGCGGCGCATCAGGATCGTGGACATGATCGGACGCCGCGGCCGATTCATCACCCTCGGCGCCGCCGGATTCTTCTACCTGTACCAGCGCGTTGCCGTCGAGCAGTCGCCGGGATTCGCGACGCTCTTCCTGCAGGACAATCTCTTCGACGCGGTGATCACCAGCTGGGTGTTTCTCGCGTTCTACTACTCAGACGGATTTCTCGCGGCGGCTTTTTACGGACCGCAATCGCGCGTCATGGACGGCGTGCAGGCACGCGCGAATTGCCTGCTCATCACCACGCTGTGGACGGTGTTCAAGTTCGTCATGGTGCCGCTCGGCGGCCGCCTTGCTCACGTCTTCCCCGCGAACCATTTCGCGGCGGTATTTGCGTTGATTTGGGGTGCCTACATGGTCACCGACGCAATGTCGGAGATCGGCGGCGCGCTGTTCGGCAAGCAAACACTGCGCGTTCGCGGCATTGGCGACGTCAATCGCAAGTCGATCGGCGGCACTGTTGCCGGCTTCGCCAGCGCGCTGGTGTTCTGCCTCTGGGTCGTCGTCGGTCAAGGCATGGCCCCGGCGTGGATTGGAGTCGCAGTGGTCATTGCGATTGCGAGCACGCTCATCGAACTCTTCTCGCCCAGAGGCACCGACGACTTTTTCATGGCCACGGGCAATGCGCTGATCTGCCTGGCGTTCGGGATGTTGTTGCCGTATTGAGTCGGATCCGGATCCCGGACAACGGCTCCCGGTACGAACCAGAACCCAACCGCCGGCAGCCAGAAGCATCAAAGCCACAGTACTCCCGTCCCTATCCCTCGGCGCCGATGGCACTTGTGGGCACTGGAGTCGGCTGTTATCATCCGGTTACCTCTCGCCAGGGCTCTCCCGTGGCGCTCCCTGCATGCAAACGATCGGTCGTTACGAACTTATCGAAAAACTGGGCCAGGGTGGCATGGGAGCGGTGTATCGCGCGCGCGACACGCTGCTCCAGCGCATCGTCGCGGTCAAGGTGATCGCGACCTCGATCGACCAGAACGAGGAGTTGCGGGAACGATTCTTTCGCGAGGCGCGAGCGGCCGGTCAGCTCTCCCACAAGAACATCATTACGATCCACGACCTTGGAGAGCACGAGGGGCAGCCGTACCTCGCGATGGAGTATCTCCAGGGTCAGGATTTGCTTGCGCGCATGCAATCGCCGCAGCGAATGAGCCTGCGCCGGCGGATCGACATTGCCATCGAGATCTGTGAAGGGCTCGATTTTGCTCACGTCCACGGTGTCGTCCACCGGGACATCAAGCCGGCCAACATCTTCATCACCGATTCCGGCATGGTGAAGATCCTGGACTTCGGGTTGGCGCGGCTCGTCACGTCCGAGCTCACTCGCAGCAACATGATGATGGGCACCATCAACTACATGGCGCCCGAGCAGATTCGTGGCGACAAGATCGATCATCGGGCCGACGTCTTTTCGACCGCCGTGGTCCTCTACGAGCTCCTCAGCGGGCGCCGCGCCTTCGATGCGGACTCGTTTGCCGCGACGCTCTACAAGATTCTGCAGGAGTTCCCCGAGCCGCTGCAGCACATCGATCCGGCGATTCCCTCCGAGGTAGTGCGAATCGTCGAACGCGCCCTGTCGAAAGCGCGCGACGAACGCTATCAGCACATGAGCGAGATGCTGCTGGAGCTGTCGTTGTTTCGTCAGCAGCTGGCAGGCATGGATTCGCCCGCCGGAGCACGTCTCGCGCCGACGGAACTGCGCACGCCGTCTGACAAACCGTTCCAGGTGACGCCGCCGATCCCGTTGCCGCCGGTTGCGACGCCGCTGCCGGTAACCGGAGCGCCGACGCCGGTATCCGGGCCGCCTGCGACGAACCCGCCGGCGCCGGCCGGCGTTCGTTCTTACTTGCTGCCTGCGATCGCTGTGCTCGCACTGGCGATTGCCGCGATCGCGATGTGGAACTCGTCACGGAATGCCTCGAGTCCACCCAGTTCACCGGTCGCGGCCCCGACCCCTCCGGCGACGCCGATTACAGAGCTGATGAAGAGCGCGATCACCGCGTTCGAGGCGGAAGACTTCGCGACGGCGGAGCGGATCTGCGACACGATACTGACCCGTGATCCCGGAAATGCGGCCGCACGTCAGCTGCGGGACCGCTCGCGCGCGGCGGCAACAGCGGTTGACGAAGGCCTCCGCAAGGCACGCACCCTCTATGCGGGTGGCCAGTTCGAGGATGCCTCGCGCGCTGCCGGCGAAGTCCTTGGCGTCGCGCCCGGGAACAAGGACGCGAGACAGATCATGGAGGACGGGGCCGCGCGCTCGCGCGGGCACGGCGCTGATGAAGCGAGAACGCAGGTCGCGCGTGCACGATCGGCGGCACGTTCGGCAGGGGCACAGCGTATTGCCGGACCTTCGTACACGGCCGCGGCAAATGCCGAACGCGAAGCGCAGCGCCTCTACGACGCCGGCCGTCTCGGTGACGCCACGATCAAGTTCTATCAAGCCAGCGGTCTTTACCGCAGCGCAGAGGTCGCGGCCCAAAACGAGATCACGAGGCGCGATGCCGCGGCACGCGCGCAGACTACTCCCGAGAAGCCAACCGACATCGCTCGGACAGCGCAACTCCCGCCTCCACCGGCATCGACGCCTTCCGGCCCAACACAAGCAGGGCCAGAGCCGGCAGCGCCTCCGACACCGGCGCCGCCAACGACGTCCGCACCGACGACAACCGTGCCTCCAACAACGACTGTCGCGCCTCCGCCAGTCGCGGCGCAGCCGAGCGCGGCGGAACTCGCTGCCGCGCGTGACGCCGCGATCTCCGATGTGCTCGCAAAGTACAAGGCAGCCATCGAATCGCGGAGCATCGACGCCTTGAAGCGCATATGGCCGGGATTGACTGGAGCATCAGAACAACGGTTGCGCGATGAGTTTCGCCATGCCACGAGCATCAGCGTTGGCATTCTCGATCCGCGAATCTCCGCGGCCAACGACACCGCCACGGTGACCTTCGTGCGCCGATACGAAGTCGTTATCGACGGGCAGCCCCACCGATCGCAGTCGGACGCGACGATGTCGCTGCGCCGCAGCGGCAGTGCGTGGACCATCGAAGGAATCCAATTCGTCGTAAGCCGTTGACACACGGACCGGGAGATTTTCGAAAGGACTGATGATGCGAAGAGTGGCGGTGATTGTGGCGGTGGCCTGGTGCGCCTCTGTCGTGCAAGCGAATGCGCAAACGAAACCGGCGTCGTTGGCAACGTTGTTCGAAGACATCTACGGGCCGAACGGGCTCGTGCTCAGCAGCGATGACGTCTCGCTCGACGGCACGACGCACGCGGCGCATTTCAATAGTGCCTTCCAATCCGACTTCCGCCTCGTCAACATCGCGCTGACCGGTCAACTCACGGCCATCCCGTTGCCATCCCCGGCGTCCGGCTTCACCTACCAGTTCGACGCTGCCACTGGCACGTTCGTCCGATCGACTCGCAGCTTCGGTCCGATCCTGTCCGATCGCGCCGAGACGATTGGTCAAGGTCGTCTTGCGTTCGGGTTCTCGAATCAGTTCTTTTCATTCGATCATCTCGACGGCGTTTCGCTCGCCAACATCCCGGCGGTCTTCAGGCACGACGCGTTCGAACTGGGCGGCGGGCGCGCCGACGTTGTGTCGACGGCGAATACCGTCGAAGCCGACGTGAGCCAGTTCGCCGGAGCATTGACGTACGGGGTCACGAGCCGCATCGATTTGTCGCTCGCGGTTCCGATCGTCAGGACCCATCTGTCGTTGCTGTCGAACGCGAGAATCCTGCGGCTGGGTTCCGGATCAAACCTCGGCGTCCATTACTTTCTCGATCCGGCGGCACTCGGCAGCTTTGGGTCGACACACCAGTACTTCACGGAAGGCTCCGCCAGCGGCATCGGGGATCTCGTCGTGCGAATGAAGACGATGCTGATTCGCGAAGGGAGCCGCGCCCTGGCAGCGGGAGTCGATGCACGTTTGCCGACAGGGGACGAGCAGAACCTTCTGGGCGCGGGCGCCATGGGGCTGCGGCCGTTCGCCGCAGTTTCAGGCGCATTCGGCCCGTTCGCGCCTCATGCCAACATCGCGTATCAGTGGAACGGCGAGAGCGTGCTGGCCGGCGACGTCCGCGCGGGAATCAAGGCGAATCTGCCCGACCAGTTCCAATACGCTGCCGGGACCGACCTGGCAATCAACCCGCGATTCAGCATGGTCTTCGACTTCCTGGGACAGCGTGTGCTGAACTCGCCGCAACTCAGCGTCTACACCCTCAATGCGACCGGGGCGGCCGGCAGTGCGAGTCTGCCGGATATCCGATTCAGCACGAATTCCTACTGGGTCACGGACGCGGCCCTGGGGTTCAAAACGAACGTCGCCTCGCGTCTGCTCGTCAATTTCAACATGCGTTTCAACGTCGGCGACCGCGGCCTGGCCGACCGAGTGGCGCCCTTGATTGGAATTGAATGGTCTTTCTAAGGGATTTGCGGATGAGTCTCTAATTGCACTTCGCTTTTTCTGCCTTCGGGAGCAGAATAGCGCCCTACGGAGCGGCACGTGCGTATTGCACTTTTGGCGCTTTTCCACGCCGCCTTTTATGGCGTGTTCGTGCTCGTCGTCCCCGCCAACGGGCAGGTTCCCACCAACGTGGGTACCGTATCCGAAGTCCCGCTTCCTGGCGGGCTTCGTGCCGCGGTTGCCGCTGTCGGCGACCGCGCCAATCCGGATCGCGCCCAGTTTTTCACCGAATTCATTCGCCGCTTGTACGACACGCCCTTTGGCGTGAAAGCTGACGCGCGCGAACCGGTACTGCAGGCCTTTGTGGCGCAGTTGAAGTCGGGCCGCGGACCAGCCGACACCATTCCCCTGCCGCTCGCCACGAAGTTCTGGATTGACGTCGTCTTCAAGAAACAAGCAGGCGTCACCCCTGACACGCTGGTCGCATCGATCGCCCAATCGCGCAACGCCGCGCTTCTTTACAGTGGGCTCCTCGCGCTCGACGATGAGACGCGCGCGTGGATCGCGGAACAGCCTGGACTGATCTCGGAGATCGTCGGCCGTCGCGCGGCGGCGTTTTTTACGGTCGCCGCCGGCCTGCGAGTCGCACGGGCCGGTGTCCAGGTTCCAGGCGGTCCCGCCGCCGAACCCGTGTGGCAGGCGCTCGTCGGGCACCGTCCCGCAGAAGCGGGTGAATTCGTGCGCTCCCTGATTTCGTCCGACGAAGGGCGGCTCGCATTCTTCTTTGGCGCCATGGCTCAACTGAACACGGCGCAGCTTCGATTTGCGTTGTCGCTCGACCTGAATGAGGTGGATCGCCGCGTCGATGCCAGCCGACGGCTCTACTCGGTGTTCGAACGGTTGTGGGTCGGGCGCGCGCTCGAGCAACGCGTGTTCGTTCGTCCGTCTTTCGACCCGGCGCTGCTCATCTTCGAACTCGATCCTAATGGCGACGGCTCAATCACTCTCCCCGGGACGCGTGGGCTCTGGACGGCTGTCTTCGCCGAAGTGCGTCAGAACACCGCTAAGGGCACGCGCCAGGAAGGGCCTGGAACGATTACATGGGATCAACCGCCTGATTTCCCCTGGCTCTGCGAGCAGGTGTTCAAGGCAGATGCAATCGAGCAGCGACGGCGCTTCCTGACGGTGCTCTTCGCCTCTCGCCACGCGACTGGCGTGACCAAGGAAATGGCGCGTGATGCGGTCGACGCGATTCGTGCCGCGGGTGCATATCCGGTGCTGACCGCGACGCTGGAACGCGCTGGTGTGTCCGATATCGCCGTGTTTGCGGCAGCGGCCCGGCGCGCCGCCGAGGTGACAGCGATCGAAGACGAATCGCGCGCCTATCGATCGCTCGCCCAATATCAAGGCGCGCTGGCGATGATCGCGCGCGCCGCGACGCGAGGCAGCCTCACCACCGAGACCGCCACCAGGCTCGTCTCGACACTCTCGGCAATTCCTCTAAACGACCGCGGCGACTACGAAGGCCGTGTCGTGGCATGGCTTGGCAACTGGCTCGATCCCAATCCACAATCGACCCGAAAGACGCGGCCGAGCGGTCCGGCCGCGGACGGCTCTGTCGACGACGTTTACGACAGCGTCGCCGGGCCAATCGAAGAAGATGCCTTGCGCGTCCTCTCGGGACCGCAGCCAAGCCAGCCGCGCATGCTCGACTGGGAGGGCACTCGATACCGCATCGATTTCGCCCGCGCCGAGGCCATCCGGCTGACGCGATCGCAAGGTGAATCAGCACGTCCCTACCTGTCCTCAGCGCGAACGGTGCTGTCGATTGCCGAGGCCCTGGGCACTCGCCCGACGCGCGAGACGTTGCAGCAACAAGCCCAGGCGTTCTCGCGCATCGCGCGTCCGGATGGGGCCCAAGAAAACGAGGAGTCCGTCGCCGAGATGTTCGCGTCACATCGCGATACGGCGAACGCACTTCAGCGCGCCGCGCGGTCCGGCGATCTGAACGCCGCATCGCGGCTCGTGCCGACGTTACGTCTGATCGCGGACGAGCTGCTCGCGCGGGGTCTGATCGAATGGACGTATGCCGCAGCGCTGGGGCCGCGTGATGGCATTTCCATCTCAGCGGCCGACGCGGCGGCGCGCCACGATTTCGGTCTTCGTCACGCGAGCGGCAGCCGCGCGGGCATCTGGCAAGTCCCCAACGAGAGCACCGACGCCGGGCAACGCTGGCGAGTGTCCGGTTCGCTACTCGGCCTGGACGCCACGCTCGCGCGTTTTTCGCTGATCCGCCTTTCGATGCGATTCCCGCCTCGACGCCCGATGGTGGGAGAGATCGATCGCCGTGTGTTCTACGATACGCTGGCACTCATCGAGCCGAAGTCACTGTCAGACGCCGATGCCGCTACGATCGTAACGGCGATCCGCGCCGGGCGCGCACGTCTGAATGCGACGCGTTCGACAGAGGACGTCCGCGCGATCGCTGACGCCATCGTCTTGAGTCCGCAGCGACGGACGCTTCTGGCATGGACGTTGACCCACGATCCGTCACGAGTCGGCGTGTTTCTGTCGCCGATCGAACTCTTCTGGCTCGGCGCCGGTGACGCGCGCGTGACGAATCTTGACGCGTGGGGCGCACCTGCCGGTCCGCGTACCGGATGCCTGTGCCTTCGGATCGTGCGGGCGCGCTCATGGGAAATATATGCCGGCCGCTGGAATACCGGAATGATCGCCAGCGCATTCCCTGACCTGAACTTCCGCATCGCGGAACTCCTGAGCGATCTCCACATGCCCGCGGCGCTGCTTGCGCCGGTTCTCATGGCCGCCACGCTCGACTTCGTGAACTCGAGCACCAGTCGCGATCAAGACGATCGTCGCGGTCTGGTCGAATTCGTCCAGGCGCTCCAATCCGACCGCGTCGAGCAGTATGTGGCTTTGCTCACGACAGATGGACCGCTCGTGCCGGTCGGTCAGGCACCGGCGGACAAGGGTTCATCGCAGAGTGATTCGACCAGCAATGTCGCAGGTGAGAGACGATGAGAGCCTGTCGCGCCGAAGCGCGTGCGCGAAGGCGGATCGTCGCAGTGACGGCCAGCATGTGGGCATTGAGCATCGCGACGAGCGGTGGCCAGGCGGCGGCGCTGCGGATCACCGCGCCGACGCCGGATACAGCGATGAGTGGCCTGACCCGGATCGAGGTCAAGATCGAGCCCGACTCCGCAGTGTCCGCTCTGCGGACGATGACCATCAGCGTTGATGGCCGTGTTGCATGCACACTCGAGAGGCGTCCGCTCGTGTGTTCCTACGATTCGGGAGAAGCGATCCGCGCCCACCACGTGCGCGTCGTGGCAACGCTGACCGACGGAACGAAACTTGTGGACACCGTGTTCACCAAGGACCTTGGCTACAGCGAGCACGTCCGCGCGGACGCCGTGCTCGTTCCCGTCCTCGTCACGCACGGCGGGCAGTTCGTGAAGGGATTGAAGCAGCAGGATTTCGAGATCGTCGAGGATGGCGTCAAGCAGACGATCGGCAGTCTTGGAAGTGAAGATGCGCCGCTGGATCTCGTGCTCGCAATCGATGTGAGCGGGAGCATGGAACACGCGCTCGAGGACGTGAAGGCCGCGGTCAAGCAGTTGTTGTCGAAGTTACGCCCGGGCGACGCGGCGACGGTGATCGGGTTCAACGACACGATGTTTCTCGCCACCGAGAAAGAAAAGGATCCGAAGGCACGCGAGGAAGCGGTCGATCTGCTCGCGCCCTGGGGAGGCACTGCACTCTATGATGCGACAGTCAGCGCGATCGATCTCGTCAGCCGTGATTGGGGCCGCAAGGGGATCGTCATCTTTTCCGATGGCGACGATCGCAACAGCATCACGTCGCGCGAGACGGCGACGGCGCGTGTCCAGGCCAGCGACGCAATGCTTTACACCGTCGGATTCGGCGGCGGCGCCACCGTCCCGGGCCTGAAAATGAAGCTCGAACAGTACGCGCGCGACACCGGTGGCCGCGCATTCTTTCCGCAGCGGGCAGAGGACCTGAATCGCGTCTTCGACGAGATCGTCGAGGAGCTCGCCAATCAGTATGTCCTGTCGTATTCGCCGACCAATCAAAAACAGGACGACAGCTGGCGGAAAATCTCGGTAAAGGTCAAGAACGGAAAGTACGACGTCAGGGCACGTGATGGATATCGCGTGCTCGGAACCAAGCGGACCGGGAGGTAATCATGCGGCGGGCCAGCGCCATTCTTGCTCTTGCGGTCACGACGGCGATCCTTTGTCCCGGCGGTGATCGAGCGCTTTCGGCGCAAGAGCCACGGTCGGATCAGATCCCGTCATTCCGGAGCGGGGTCGAGGTCGTCACGATCGACGTCAGCGTCGTCGACAGGCAGGGGCAGCCGCAGCGCGGTCTCACCCCGGCGGACTTCGCCGTCAGCGTCGCCGGCCAGCCGCGGCGTGTGGTCACCGCGGAGTTCTTCGATCGGACCGCGCAGGTCGTCGCCGCGCCACGCGTTGAGGGGGCGACGATCAGCACGAATGACGGCCTCGGACGCGGACGCATGTTTGCGTTCATTGTCGATCAGAACACGCTCGATCTCGGGAGCGCCCGTCGCGTGGCAAACTCCGCCACCGGTTTCTTCACCCATCTGACCTTCGCCGATCGAAGCGCCCTGATGCTGATGCCGGTTGGGCCGAATATCACGTTTACCTGGGCGCACGATCGAGTTCGGGACGGCCTCCAGCGAGTGACCGGACTCGGGAGGCCCCTGGTCGGCTGGGAGTACGGGAGTCTGGCCGACGCGCGCGACATCAGCAACCGCAACATGATCGCGCTGCGCAACGTCGGCGACCGCGAGTGCGGAGGTGCCGCCGTGGCGTCCGGCGGATTCGGCGCTGCGCCCGGTCCCGGTACGGCCGGCCCAGTGGCCTCACCGGCACCACCCTCAAGCGGAGGGGGTGGCGGCGGAGGTGGCGGCGGTGGCGGTGGTGGTGGCGAGTCAGGAGGTGGCGGCGGCGGATCTGCGCCCGCGGCACCCGCGCCCGCTGGCGGCGGCGGTGGTGGTGGCGGAGGTGGCGGCGGTGGCGGTGGTGGCGGCGGCCGCACGTCAGGAGGATTCGGCACCGGCTCGTGCGCGCGCGAAATTCAGATGCAGGCGGAATCGACCTGGCGCAGCGCATTGATGACGTCGCAGGCGAGCATCGCCGCACTGCGGCAGTTTCTCGGCCTGCTCGGACAGGTGCAAGGGGACAAGACCGTCATTCTGATCTCCGGCGGATGGCCGCTGGATGAACGGGATCAGATTTCGATGTTGTCGACGGTCGCGGCAGACGCGGCTGCGGTTAGCGCACGCCTTTTCACCATCTACGTCCCGACAACCACGTTCTCGGCCGATCGCCGAATGATGACGTCCACACCGCTTGCGGATAGTTATCTTCACTCGGGGCCGCTTGAAACACTGGCAGCGATGACCGGCGGTGCATCGTTCCGAGCCGAAATCGGCGCCGAAGCCGCTTTCGAGCGCCTCGCGCGCGAAATGTCAGGGTATTACCGGCTCGCCATCGAGAAAGATCCGACTGACGCCGGCGCCAAAGAACGCCGGATGAAAGTGCAAGTGAAAGGCGCGGGACTCACCGTGCGTGCGCGAGACATCTTCGACGTCCACACTTACGAAGATCGTGACTGGGCGGCGCGCATGGGGCTGGCGCTCGAGGGTCCGGTGGTGGCAACGGAAATTCCCCTGCGGGTGACGAATTATCTCGCGACCGACTTCGACGACCCGAATCACTTGAAGCTCGTGATTACGGGCGAGGCTTCGCGTCTGCAACCAGGTAACGTCACCCTGCGCGTCCTCGTCAGCGATATCGACGGCAAGAAGATCGCCGGCGGAGAGATGCCGCTCTCCCACGGAACCGAAGAAACGCTGCCATTCGCGACCAATCTCGGCGTTCCTCCCGGAAGCTACATCGTCCGCGTCGCAGTCATGGACAGTGCCGGCCGCACCGGTTCGGTCGATCACAAGACGGATGTCCTGGACGCGAGGTTCGGGTCAGTGTCGGTGAGGGGTCCGGTGTTCGTGCGAGTGCCGGCTGGCGGAGCATCCGTTCCTTATCTCGCCGTCGACAAGATCAGCCAGAATGAAAAGCTGGCGATCGAGCTCGATCTCGAAGCAGACGTCTCACGCCTCCAGGGAACGAACGTCGAGTTTGAAATTGCATCGACGGCTGACGGACCCGCGTTGGTGCGCACGCCCGCGGCGCTTTCGCGAGGCTCGCGAGATGGCGCAATCGTCGCACAAGGTGTTGCGGACATGCGCATGCTTCCGGCGGGTTCCTATATCGTTCGCGCAAGGGTCAAGTCCGCCGACCAGGAAATCGGCGAACTGCGTCGCGGGATCTCTGTTGTTGGAGCACCCCGAGCCCTCGTCACTGCGCCGCCCCCTCCTCCAGCCTTCTCGAGTGTTGCCGCTCCTAAGGCAACGCCGGCGACGGCCTCGATGCGCCTGCCGGTCGCGGGTGCTCCGCGCTTCACGATGGACCAGGTGCTTGCACCAGAGATCCTCACACCATTCCTCGATCGCGTGGCTGCAAGACCGGATGCATCATCGGCCGCAGTCAAGCAGGTGCTCGACCGCGCACGCGCGTCTGGCCTGACCGGCCTCGACGTCCCCGAGTCTGTCGCGAAGGAAGGACCGATTGGTCCATTTCTCAAAGGGCTGACGCTCCTGAATGACAACAAGCTCGATCCGGCAGCTGCTGAATTCCGGAAAGCAATGCGCGGGTCGGCGGATTTTGCTGCCGCCATGATTTATCTCGGGGCGTGCTTCGCGGCTGGCGGTAAAGACAAAGAGGCAGCAGGCGCGTGGCGGACGGCGCTGATCCGGGAAGGTGAATCCCCGGCGCTGCACATCATGCTGGCCGATGCACAGCTCCGCCAGGGACGCTCCGATCTCGCGATCGACGATCTCGTCGCAGCGCAGAAGAAATGGCCGGAGGATCTGGGGCTGAAGCGGCGCTTCGCGGTTGCCGCTCTCCTCTCAGGGCAACGCGCCGAGGGCCTGAAAGCGCTCGACGAACTGATTGAAAAGAAGGCCGACGACGAAGCGGCGCTTGCCATCGGCGTACTCGTGCTCTACGACGCCTTTGAAAGCGGCCAGGCGGTCGAAAACGTGACCCAGGATCGCGAGCGGATGCTGCGACTGGCCGAGACCTATAAAGAGCGCGGCGGCTCATCGCAGGCGCTTGTTGATACCTGGGTCGCCGCCGCAACCAAGAAACAGTGATCAGTGATTAACGCCGGACTTCGCCAAGCATTCGAGCGACGTCGGCTTGCGTTGGGTCGAGCCGCAACGACTCACGGAAGGCGGCGGCCGCTCCCGCTCTATCTCCGAGGTCAAGGCGCGCCAGGCCCAATCCATTCAGCGCCATCGTCGAGGCTGGGTCAGCTTTGAGCGCTCGCTCGAAGTAGGGCAACGCGTCAGCGGAACGTCCTGCCGCTGCCAGCGCCCCCGCCAGATACAAAAGCGCCTCGGCGTTCCCGGGTTCGCGCGCGATTGCCTCGCGAAAGAGTCGCATCGCCTCATCTGGGTGCCCGCTCCGCATGCGGACGACGCCGAGCTTGGTCATGGCAGGCACATCACCAGCATCCATCTCCAGGATGCGGCCGTAGCGGGCAGCCGCCGCGTTGAGATCTTCGCGGAGCAGAGCGAGGTCGCCCAGGTGGCGCAGCGCTTCAATGTGATCGGGGACCAGCTTCAGGACCCGCTCGCACACTGCAGCGGCTTCATCGTACTTGCGTTCCTGGATGCGGACGGCGGCTAGGGAAATCAAGGGTTGTGGGAAGCTCGGGTTCTCGCGCTCGGCGCGTTGAAGGATGAGGACCGCTTCTTCCAGCCGGCCTGCGGACCGCAGGTTGTCGCCCAGTACGACGGCGTCTTCAGGTGTGAGCTGCCCTTCTTTGTCGAGCACGCGCAGGTCCGCGATGGCGAGCTCGTGGCGTCCAGCGGCAGCGTAAGCGACGGCCCGTGTGCGCCTGGCCATGAATAGACCAGGATCCTCCTCGAGCACGGCGGTCAGCTCGCGTATTGCCAGCTCGGGCTCCGACCTCGCCGCGGACATGCCACGATTGAGCCTCGGCAGAAAACGAACGCCGTCTTTGGGGTCGCGGAGCGCCGCGCCCGCAGACCGTGGAGCGCGTCCTCCACTCACATAGCCGAGCGCGCGTAGCCGATCGGCGGTTTCCGGGTCGATCGATTGTGCCGGAGCCGAGGGGGTCGGCTGCCGCAGCGCCACTTCGAGCTGGCTGCTCAAATCGCTGACCCGCGCCCCTTGCTCCCCGGCGCGATTCGCTTTCTCGGAAGGATCGTTCTGCAGATCGTACAGCTCCGGGTGCGGAGCCTTGATGAACTTGAATCCAGCCGTACGCCAGGCATGCAGCGGGGCCCAGCCCAGCTCCAGCTCGGAGTAGAGTGACTCGGCGTAAGCCGGCGCATCCGACAGTTGCTCTCCATCGGCGGCGCGCCGAAGCGAGCGGCCGTCGATATCTGTGCGCTGAGGAAGCCCCGCATAGTCGAGGAGCGTCGGCAACACATCGATGGATCGAGCGACGGTTCGGGACACGCGACCCGCGACGATCTGTGGACCTGCCATGATCCAGGGAACTCGAAGCGTCGCGTCGTACAAGAAGATTCCGTGCGTGCCCTCGCCATGCTCGCCAAGGCTCTCGCCATGGTCGGCGGTGACGAGCACGATCGTGCGGCCGGTTTCTCCCCTGCCGTCGAGCGTTTGCAGCAGACGCCCGAGTTGACGATCCACGTATGCGATCTCTCCGTCGTATGGCGATTGACGGTACCGATCGGCCAAGTCTGCGACAGGTGGTTCGTACGGCGCGTGCGGATCGTAGTAATGGACCCACAGGAACCAGGGAGCCGGCTGCCGAGCCTCCCGCGGGCCGGCGGTCGCCAGCCAGCGCAGTACCGCGTCGGTCGTCGCATCGGCGAAGCGTTCGACATACGGTGTCCGGCGACGATCATTCCCCCTGGGCAAGTGGTCATCGTAAGTCTCGAATCCGCGATCGAATCCAAACCGGCGATCCAGCGGAAACCCGGAGACGAACCCGGCGGTGCGATAGCCCGCGTTCCGGAAATCATGAGCAACGGTTCTCACTTCCGGCCCCAGGATGAATCCGCTGTTGTTCCGAAAGCCATGCCCAAGCGGCGTCTGGCCGGTGAGGATGGACGCATGTGAAGGCCCGGTCAGTGGTGCAGGAGCCACCGCCGTCTCGAAGCGAACACCGCGGCGCGCCAGCGCATCGATCGTCTGGGTGGAGGCGTCGTGGTATCCGTAACTCCCGACGTGATCGGCGCGAAGCGTATCAATCGTCACGAGGAGCACATTCGGCCGGCTCGACGGCGCAGCCACGCTGGACTCCGAGCCGCGCGAACGGCAGCCGACGGCGAGCGTGAGGAACGTGAGGGCGAAACAGCAGAGCGTGAGGACGATCGCGCGCGCGATGAGAGACCGCATGGAAGACTGGGACGAGCGTAACGGCAAACGAAGGACTCCTCAAGCCCCCAACTCGTCCGGAAGCAGTTGACAGGGGGCAGGCCAGAGAGTCATCGTTCATCGAAACTCGCGCGCGATCTGAAGGCCAGTGCTTTCCGGGCGCTCGAGCCACGCGATGTCGAAGGGAAGGAAGATGCCGAAGCACTCCGGGACCGCAATACCAGCAATGCAACGGGTCGCACGCGTATTTCTCGCGCTCTTGGTGTTCCTGGTGACTTACACCATGCCCACTCCAGCCCGGGCGCAATCGTTCCTCGGTACCATCCGGGGTACGGTCGTCGATCCCCAGGGCAGCGTCGTGCCAGGCGCGGCGGTGTTGATCGTGGATGAGGGGACCGGAGTTCCCCGCGCGGTCGAGACCGATGCCGAGGGCCGCTACGAAGCGACAAACCTCAGACCTGGGACCTACCGGGTTGAGGTCGTCACGACGAACTTCAAGAAATTCGAGAGGACGGGCGTCGTCCTGCGTGCTGCGGGCACCGCTCTGGTGGACGTCACCCTGACCGTAGGCGGTATCAACGAGACGGTCACGGTCGCCGCCGATGCGATCAACAACGTCACGCTCGACAGCCAGGCGATCTCGCGCGGTCTCGACGAGCAGCAGCTCCACGACCTTCCGCGCAACAGCCGCGATATCCAGTCGTTCCTGCTCCTCAACCCCAACGTGGTCGGCGGCAGCGATGACATCCAGTTCCTCGGTGCTAAAACGTACGGCGTTTCGTACATCCAGGACGGCCAGGCATCGACGAACGCCATCTTCGGCACCATCGGCAACTCCGCTCCCGGGCTCGACGCAATTTCGGAGATGACCGTGCTGTCGAACTCCTACAGTGCCGAGTACGGCGGCCTGGCGGGCGTCGTGGTGACGACCAAGCGCGGCGCAAACGCCTATCGGGGAACCGGCTTCTACGACTTCAACAGCAACGACTTGAACGCGCTGACGTACAACCAGACGCTCGCGGGCGTCGAGCGCGGCGATCCTCTCTCCGACACGCACGAGCACCGGTGGGGTGGTAGCATCGGCGGCCCTCTGATCACGGGAAAACTGTTCTTCTATGGGAACTACGAAGGTTCGAACAACAAGGCGATCTTCGGTGGTGGACGGGCGACCGTTCCTACGGCGGCGATGCGGAACGGTGACTTCCGTGGGACCGCGATCGTGCCTAGAGATCCGAACACCGGGCTTCCCTTCCCAGATCAGGTGATTCCCAGCGGACGGATCGATCCGGCGGCAAAGGCCATCATGGACTTCTTCTATCCGCTGCCCAATCAGGGAACGCTGGCGAACGGATACGGCGTCTACCAGCAGTTCGTCCCCAAGACGCGCGACCGGCAGCGCGGCGACCTCAGAATCGATCACGAGGCGGGCAAGAACGACACGCTGTTCCTCCGCACGAGCTTTCAGCAACGCGATCCGAACAACATCATCTTCGAGGCCGGCAACGCATTCACGAACCTACCGAACCTGACGACCAAGCTCAATACTGCGTCGCTGATCGGCGGCTGGACAAAGATCTTTTCACCGACGATCGTCAACGAATTCCGCACCGGCTACAACTATGACAACTCGAGGCGGGAAAGCACGTTCACGGCGGCGGAGGTAACCAGCCGCCTCGGCATCGAGAACGCGCCGAGCCTCGGACCCGACCGGCGCGGGTTCCCGCAGTTCCAGTTCACGGCGGGAACGAACCGGCCCACCAACATCTCCGATGCCGGACGGAACGTGGATCGCACGCTTCGCCAGAACGCCTTTTCGATCAGCGACAACATGACATGGGTCAATGGGGCGCACACGTTGAAGGGCGGCGGTCTCTGGACGCACAACAGCGCTCGCGACGGGTTTGGCTTCGGGGTGAACTACCGCGGCCGCTACCGATTTCGCGGTACGTCGACCGGCAACGCCTTCACAGATTTTCTGCTGGGGCTGCCCACCGACGTGTCCGACCACATCAGCAATCGCGGCCCGCTCGACGGCCATTCCAACGACATCGCGTTCTTCACCCAGGACGACTGGCGGGTCAACAAGAGCCTGACGATGTTTCTGGGTCTGCGGTACGAGGTTATCGGGGCGTGGCACGAGAAAGACCTGACCCTCGCGAACTTCCTGCCTGTCGACGGTGGCCACCACGTCGTGGCGAATGACTCGATCGCGAAGCTGCTGCCGCCTGGCCTGATCGCGCTCAACCGTACCAAAACGGCAGACCAGGTGGGCCTGCCGGAAACGTTGATCAACACGGACAAGAACAACTTCAGTCCGCGGGTCGGCTTCGCCTGGCGGCTCGACGAGAGCAACAAGACGGTGCTCCGCGGCGGTTTCGGATTGTTCCATCCGACCGTCGCGGTTCAGGGCATCCGCGACTTGCTCGCCACCAACGAGTTTCGCTACGGCAACGTGCGACGCGGGGGCGGGCTCCGCAACGGCTTCTCCGGCGGCACGCCGTTCGTGGACGCCGCTGATTTCGGGAACCAGGGGATTGACCCGGACCTCCAGAGTCCCGACATCTATCAGTACAACTTGACGCTCGAGCGCGAGCTGCCGGGCCAGATGGGTCTGCGGGTCAGCTACATCGGCTCGACGATGCGGAAGTTGCTGGTCGATCGCGACCACAACACACTGCAAGCCAGCACCGTTCCCTTCGACCCTGAAAACCCGGCGGACTATGCGCGGCTGCCGTTCCCCCTGTACGGCTACTACATGGACGTCGTGTCGAACGCCGGCAGCGGCCAGTTCCACTCGGGCCAGCTGGAGCTGCTTCGCCGGTGGCGGAGCGGGCTGGCCTTCAACGCCGCCTACACGCTCGCCCACTCAGACAGCAATGCCCCCGATACCGGCAACAGCACAATCGGGCCAGTCCAATTCGATCCGTATGACATCGAAAAAGATCGCGGTCCCGATCCGAACGTGGTGAAACATCGGGTCGTCGCGAATGCGACGTTGGACATTCCGGTGGGTCGCGGCCGCCCGCACGGCGCGAACATGGCGAAGTGGGCGGACACGCTGTTCGGCGGCTGGACTGTCTCGTCGATCTTCCAGGCGCGCAGCGGCCAGAACCTCACGCCGTTTTTCAGTGGGTTCTATACGACAAGTCCGTGGAACACTGGCAAGCCGCTGGACGGCTTGGGCACATGTTTCGCCAATTGCTGGCGCCCCGATCAGATCGGCGATCCCAACAGTGGCGGCTCGCGCGACGCGTTCTTCAACCAGGCCGCGTACGCCCTTCCCGCACCCGGAAAACTCGGCAACGCCAAGAAGGGCAGCCTGAAAGGCCCGGGCACGTGGGTCGTGAACTTCGCGTTCTACAAGGATGTCGTGCAGCAGGGCCATTTCCGGCTGCAGTTCTCGGCCCTGCTCGACAATGCGTTCAACCATCCGCAGTTCTTCCCGACCTATGGGAGCGGATTCGTCGATCTCACGTCGTTCCTGATCGACGATGATCCCAACAATGGTGAGACGGGGGTGCTGGGTGCGGGTGCCATAGGAAACGCGGAAGGATTCTCGCCAGGACGGGTCATACGTTTGGGCATCAGAGCGACGTTCTGATGCCCTGTCGATGAGAGTACTGAGGCGGTTCAACTCCTCTGGCGGAGGGCGTTCGTCAATACTTACTGCGCGTGGGGCCCCACCCCCACGCGCTCTCGCTCGGCGGCGCCGCTCCGCGGCGCTTCCTTCCAGCGCCTCGCTCGGGCCGCAGGCGCTCGCCGCGGCGGCTCTGGTGTGCGCGCTCGCCGTCATATCCGCAGCGCCGGTCGCGCCAGTTCGCGTCTGGCAAGGTACGCTGCAGATTCCTACCTCCGTAGAAGGACCAGCCAATCCGAACCCGCCATTCGATTTGTTTTCGTTCGGCCGCTTCAACTATCCCTACCCGATTCGAGATGCGTTGACCGATCAGCGTGAACCCGTCGCCTGGCGCACGTTGAATCTCGAGAACGAGTACCTGCGGCTGACCGTCCTGCCAGATCTCGGCGGTCACATTTACAGCTGCCTCGATAAGCGCACCGGGCAGGAAATGTTTTATGCGAACAAGACGATCAAGAAAGCGCTCATCGGCTACCGCGGTGCGTGGGCTGCCTTTGGCGTCGAGTTCAACTTTCCGGTGTCGCACAACTGGATGTCGATGTCGCCGGTCGATTTCGCGACGGTTCAGAATGCGGACGGCAGCGGGTCTATCTTTGTCGGCAACGTCGATCAGGTTTACGGCGGCCAGTGGCGTGTAGAACTTCGGTTAAGTCCCGCCCGCTCGGTGCTCGAGCAGCGCGTCGATTTATACAATGCCAGCCGCAGTCGGCATCGCTATTACTGGTGGAGTAACGGCGCTGTTCAGGTGTGGGATGATTCACACCTCGTGTATCCGACTGAGTTGATGAGCACTCACGGGTTCACGCGGATCGAACGATGGCCGGTTGACGATCAGGGACGCGATCTCAGCATCATTCGAAATCAGACCGACGGTCCTGTATCGTTGTTCACCTACGGCACGAAGGAAGGATTCGTCGGCGTCTATCATCCGCGTACCCGCGGCGGCACCGTGCACGTCGCTTCTCCTTCAGAGCTTCCGACACACAAGGTATGGTCGTGGGGGCACGATCGCGACGCCGCGGATTGGCGCACCGCGCTCTCCGACGACGACAGCGCCTATATCGAATTGCAGGCGGGTTTGTTTCGAAACCAGGAGACATATGCGTTTCTCGAATCCCAGGACAGCGTGAGCTTTTCCGAATACTGGCTGCCGGTTCGCGATCTCGGGGGGATTACTCGCGCCAACGTCGATGCCGTGCTGCACATCGAGCGCACCACACCGACACACGTTCGCATTGCCCTCGACCCGACGCGCGACCTGCCCGACGCTCGCGTCGCTATTCGTGGAGCGGCAACCATCCTCGACCGGCGCGTATCGTTGTCCCCGCGAGACACATGGCGATGGGAAGGAGATGTGTCCGAGGCGCTCGCGCTCCGGTTCGAGGTGTCTGACGCAAGCGGCCAACCGGTGATTTCGCATACAGAGAATCATTTCGATCGACTCGCGGCGGCCGCCGCGAAGGTGGGCCCTCAACCTGCGCCGCCATTGCCCCGCGCGCCGCTGGACATCGCCGACGTGCTCGAGCGTGGCCGGATTGACGAACTGGAAGGTCGCCGGCAGACAGCAATGGCGAGATATCAGGCGGCAGTCGCCGCGCATCCCGATAGCCTGCCGCTGCTGAAGGCGGCTGGCCGTCTCTCGGTGACGCTCGGGTGGGCTGACTCACAATCCGCGGCGGCGACTCAAACCATCGAGTGGCTCCAACGCGCCAATGCCCGAGACACGACCGAGTTCGAGGTCCAGTACTACCTGGGTTTGGCGCTGGCAAGTGCGAGCCGTCTCGCTGAAGCCGAGCGCTATCTCGATTCCGCACGACGGTTCCGGCCGACGCGGCCGGCAGCCGCCGTTGAGCTCGCCCGAGTGCTTGCGCATGAAGGGCGGCGAGATGCCGCGCTCAAACAGCTTCAGGACCTGACCATGGAGGTGCCGCGAGCGACGGTCCCGCGTGCGCTCGAAGTCTCACTGCTCCGTCGTCTCGGAAAACTTGACCAAGCACGCGAGCACGCGGAGAAAGTACGCGCGGTTGATCCGGCGAGCAGCTTCGTGCGCTACGAGCTCACACGTCTGGGACGACCTGATGACGGCCTGTGGATACACCTTGGTGCCGATGCGAACCGAGTGCTGGATATCGTCGATCAATATCTGTCGGTCGCGGCGTGGGACGATGCGCTTGATTTGCTCGAGCGACAATATCCCGCAGTTGACACGCCGCTGCGCGAACCCGGAGCGGTACTTCCCAATCAATCTCCCCTCGTCGCCTACTATCGTGCGTACGTTCGCGCGAAGACCGGTGCGAATCCGGCGGCGGATCTCGAGCGCGCGCGATCGCTTCCGACGACCTACGTGTTTCCAAGCCGCCGCTCGTCGTTTGGTGTCTTGAATGACGCACTCAAGAGCAATGCATCTGACGGAACCGCGCGGTTTCTCCTCGGGTCGCTCTATCTCTCGAGCGGCCTGTTTCAGCCGGCGATCGACGCCTGGCAGCAGGTGCGAAAGGTTCGGCCACAGACACCAGTCCTCCATCGCAACCTGGGCCTGGCCTTGCTGCAACGCTCGGATTACACCGAGGCGCGAACCGTGCTGCAGGAAGGGATCGCGGCGGATCGCGACAACGTCGAGGTATATCTTGCGCTCGACGCCGCGTTGAGCGCGATTGGCGCGTCGCCGCGCGATCGGGCAACGGCACTCGCCCGCTATCCAACGCCGGACAGCGCGAAACCAGCGTCGCTTGTTTTCAAAGCAGCGTTGGCGCTGGCCGAGGCGGGCGACCCCGTCGCCGCCGAACGTCTGTTCCACGATCGTTTCTTTCCACGAGAGGAAGGTGGAACGAATGTCAGAACTGTGTACGGCCAGGTGCGACTGACATCCGCGCGCGCGGCGGCGGATCAAGGCCGATGCGATTCCGCGCGACAGATACTCGACGCCCTGTCGAGTGAGCAATCTGGACTCGCGTTTACGAGCGGCGGGTTGATTGACGTCGTTGACACTCCGACGTTGTCCTTGCAGGCGGCGGCTATCGAATCGGCATGCGGGCGGCCCGCGGAGGCGCGCGCCCGGTGGGAACGTCTCGCACGTGGGTTGGGCGCCGATGGCCCAGCGTTGACACTGGCGATTGCCGACGCTGCACGAGCGCGGCTCGGTCGTCCGAGGACGGCGTCCGAACGAGCGCGGCTCGAGCGTGCGCTCGAGAACGCGACAGCGACGCTCGAATCGGCTGGCACCAATAGCCCTGGATTGATCGAGTACGCGCGTGGCATGCTGCTCGAAGCGCTGGGCAAAAACACCGACGCGCGCGAATCGCTGCGTCGGGTCTTCACCTATCCGGACCGCGGGCTGTCGCATGCCCTTGCGCGCGCCGCGTTAAGGCCACGCTAACGATATGCGCATTCGACTGATTAGCGTCATCCTGGCTGTGTTGATCTGCCCGGCTGCTGCGAATGCCGGTGTGAAACGCATCTGGGTGGTTAACGACGGCGAGAAGGTCGAGCGGGATGCGCTAAATCACCCCGCGGCCGCGCGTAATTCCGCTTGGGACGGCCGAGTTGCCCGTATCTTTGGCGCGCGAAACGAGATCGTTGCCTTTCAGGTGATCGTCGAGGCAGACGCGCGCGGGATCAACGCGCTCTCGGTGCGTCTTCCCGAGCTCAGATCGTCGAGTGATCGAATTGTCTACCGCGCTCCCGCGGCAGATCCGAGCGACTACGTCGATCGGCCAATTCAGATTTTCGCTGAACACTATATGGAGGTGACGTCGCCGTCGCACGCGTCGTGGGTATACACACGCGACAGCCCCGCCGCTCCACCGGATCCGACAGGATGGAAACCGGTGCAACTCGTGCCGGAAAATGCCCGCGCCGGGCGCGGCGGGTTGCCACTGGCGGTCCAACCATCGCAAAACCAGGCGATCTGGATCGAGGTCTACATCGATCGCACCCGGCAGCCGGGCCGCTATCGGGGCAGCATCGAAATCCGTGCTGATGCAACGCGCAGGGTTGTGCCGGTCGAGCTCGAGGTTTTCAACTTCACCTTGCCCGACGAGAACAGTATGCATGCGATGCTGTTCTATTCGAGCGACCAGCCGGAGCTGTATCACGGACGCAATCTCGATCCCGCGTATCATCGCCTCGCTCACAGGAACCGCGTCGAGTTCGTGCATGCGTACAACGAGCAGACGCTGCCGCCGGTGATCGATCGATTCTCCGGCACGGATTTCACGCGCGAGCGCGGCTACGCAGGTCCGGGGGAAGGGATAGGAAATGTCATCGCGCCAAGAACCTTCTACGGTCCAGGGCGCGATTTCGATGACCGCGCGTCGGCGTGGGCCCGCAGCGACGCCTGGATGACCTTCCTGCGTGAACGATTGCCGCACGCGATCACGTTTCTCTACCTGCCTGACGAGCCGCGCGCCGACGAGTACCAGCACATTCTGACGCTCGCCGACAACATCCACTCGAATCCAGGCCCCGGCCGATCGCTGCCAACGTTTGTGACGCACGCCTACGTTGAAGCGCTCGACCGCGCCATCGACATCTGGTGTGCCGGACCGAAATTGTTTGAGCTCAATCGTGTGTCGAGCGAGCGCGCTCGCGGCCGCGAGTATTGGTTCTACAACGGTGGCCGTCCAGCCGGCGGGGCGATCACCATTGACGCTCCGGCGACCGACCCCCGCGCGACGATTTGGGCCGCGTTCAAGCACGATGTGCGCGTGTACTTCTATTGGTATGCGGTCCACTGGCGGCACAATTCACAGAAACAGGGAGAGCGGAATCAGAACGTGTGGGCGAACAGCATCACGTTCGACAACCGCAAGCAGCCAAACCGGTCGCCAGATGATGCCGGATACATCCATGGCGACGGCGTGCTCGCATATCCGGGAGAAGAGCGGCTTCACCCCGAAGAGGATCGCGGCGTGCCCGGACCAATCTCGACGATCCAACTGGCAAACTTTCGTCGAGGACTTCAGGATCACCAGTATTTGACGATGGCGCGAAAGCTCGGTCTGAACGCCGTCGTTGACAGGGCGCTGCAGGCCATCGTCCCACGGGTGTTTTCGGATGCCGGTCCGCGCGTCAGCTTTCCCGAGACCGGTGATCCTTACGAAACGGTACGGCTGGAACTCGCCCGCGCTCTTGCCGCCGCATCAGCACATGAAAACAAAACACCGTCGCGCTCTCGTTGATCCTTATCTGATAGACGAGGGCTCCCGCTTCCGTTTGAACGATGTCGATCCCGACGACACAAGCGATCTCTATGCAGACCAGGATTCGGCGAAGGCGGCGCTCCGCGAGGGCATCGATCGATTGCGCGCCCTTCAGGAAAAGCTCTACGCACAGGATCAATGGGGAGCGCTCCTCATCTTCCAGGCGATGGATGCCGCCGGAAAAGACGGGGCCATCGAGCACGTGATGTCCGGCGTCAACCCTCAAGGCTGCGAGGTGTACGCGTTCAAACAACCGTCGGCGGAGGAACTCGATCACGATTTCCTCTGGCGCACGCTCCGACGCCTGCCCGAGCGCGGACGTATCGGTATCTTCAACCGGTCCTACTACGAGGAAGTGCTGGTCGTTCGTGTTCACCCGGAGATTCTCGCCAATCAAAAACTGCCGCGATCCGCGAAGGGCAAGAATGTCTTCGCAGGCCGCTACGAGGACATCAACGCGCATGAGCGGTATCTGACGAGGAATGGCTACGTCATCCGGAAGTTCTTTCTCCACATTTCAAAGAAGGAGCAAACCAGGCGATTTCAGGATCGAGTGAACGATCCCGACAAGCAATGGAAGTTCTCTCTCGGCGATCTGCGCGAGCAGGAACGATGGCGCGATTACATGACCGCGTACGAGACCGCGATTCGACGCACCGCGACGAAGCATGCGCCGTGGGTGGTGATTCCAGCCAACCGCAAGTGGTTCGCCCGGCTCGTCGTCGTCGCGGCCATCATCGACGCTCTTGAAGAGTTGGATCTGGAATTTCCGAAACTGACCTCTGACAAGCGGAAGGAACTCGAGGAGGGACAAAAGATCCTGAGGCGGAAGGTCAGTAGCGGGAGTACTTAGCCAGATCGATCCACACGCCGCCAACCATGACTCGATTCACCGTGCGAACGGCGGAGATGTCGCGGCTCGGATCGCCATCGAGAACGACGAGATCCGCTTTCAAACCTGGCCGCAACGTGCCGAATTGATCGCTTCGGTACAGAAATGCGGCGGCGGTGCCGGTCGCGGCGGCGATCGCCTCCAATGGCGTCAGGCCACTCTCGACGAGCAGTTCCAGTTCGCGCCAGGGGGCCTCGCCTCGATCCGCAAATGGAACCGTTGAATGGCCGCCCATCACCACCCGCGCACCTGCCTGGGCGACGCGACCTGTTAATTGCTTCATCTTGGCAAAGCCCGCAACCATGGTCGCCGCCATCTCCCTCGTCGTTCCGGCAACCGGGCGATCAGCGCGGCGCTCGAACACGGCGAGTGTTGGATCAATCCAGGGATGCCGCTCAGCGAGCGTGGCATAAAGGGCGCGGGCCTTCGGGCCATCGAGATCGAGCTTTGAAAACATGCGGTAGCGGCCGTCGCGCCGCGCGTCATTGTCTGCGAGAACCGCCTGACGGTAGGCCTCGGCCTCACCCTCCGGCAACAGGCCCACACCAAGCGACGTGATGTGCTCGATGCCACTCAAACCAGCGTCAATCAGCTCGCGCGCGTCGATGATTTCGAGGTGAGCGGTGCATGGGATGGATCGCGCACGGCACACATCGATCACTTCCCTGGCGCCTGCAAACGGAAGGCGAAAATAGATCTTCAGCGCCGACGCACCCTGCTGCACGTTGCGCTCCGCCAGCCGGCGAGCTTCCTCCCCGTCACGGGCGACGACTGAATCGTGTGGATATGCCGGATGTTCACCATCGATGTGCGGGCCTGTCGTAAAGACACGAGGTCCAGGCAGATGATCGTCGGCAATCATTCTGCGCAGCGGTTCAAACCGCTCGTTCCACTGCCCGGGATCGCGGAATGCGGTGACGCCATGAATCAACTGTCGCAGCGCGAGTTTCGGATCGTTCTCGATATGGAAATGAAGGTCGATGAGGCCTGGCACAATCGTGCGTCCCGACACGTCGATCGTTTCAGCCTGCGGAGGTAGCGGAACCTCTGCCGCCGCGCCAATGTGAACAATCTGATCGCCTTCGATGACGATGCGAGCACGTTCGATCGGCGGCTTGCCGCTGCCGTCAATGACACGCGCGTTGTCGAGGACCACGAGCCTTGATTGGATGGCGATGCGCTCAGCCGGAGCGGCTGAAATGAGCAATGTTGCGAAGAGGACGAGGCCTCGAAGCGTCGATGACATAACTGAGCAGCGAAGGAACGGCAGCCGCGAGGAAGTCACTCGCGCTCGAGGCGATCGTGATCCCACGAATAGCGGAACCGGCCGTGTTTGGAGCATCGATAAAACAACCCGATGCGCTCACCGACGGCCGCGTCACGCTTCATTTCCTCACCGCATTCAGGGCACTTGTTCAATTGTTCCCAGCGCCCTTCAGACGGCCTCTCGTCTCCCATCCACCCCTCCGGCGGAGCGTAGTGATAGCGCATTTGGACACAAGTCGTCCAGTCGGGATCCGGTTGTGCGGGAAATCCGGGATCCGTTTCCGGAATTCGGGACCCGGCAACAAGAGTTCGATTGAAAGCACACATTTGCCGGATAACGGATCCCGGATAACGGATCCCGGCCAAAAACACCCCCTCACAGTAATTCACCCCGAATTCATTCCCCGCTGAGTACTTCACTATCGCCCTCCGCCTAGAGTGGCCCTATGGAACGTGTTCTCAGGCTCGTGGCGGTCATAGGCATCTTGGCTATCGCGCCACCGGCGACAGCGGCGCGACAGACAGGGGCGAAGTCCATGGACCCCGCCCTCCATCCGACCGCTTCCGAAGCCGAGGCATTGAAGGCGCAAGGGCTCGAGTTTGGATACAACCTTGATTACGACCAGGCGCTCGCGGCTTTTCGCGCGGCCATCAAAGCAGATCCGGTCGACTCGAACGCGCATCGGCTGGCTGCCGCGACTCTGTGGATCAGTACGCTCTTCAAGCAGGGAGCCGTCACAGCCGACGACTACCTGGGGCAGGCGAGATCCGACGTCGCACGTCAGCCTGTCGCGTCCGAGATATCCGCCGCATTTCAAACGCACATCGATCGCGCGCTTGCCCTTGCGGAGGAACGGGTTCGCGAGCGTCCCAACGACGCCGACGCCCACTTTCAGCTGGGCGCCGCGTACGGCTATTTGACAACGTACAAGGCCACGGTCGAAGGACGTGTCGTCGGCGGTTTTCGAACCGCGCGCCGCGCCTACAACGAGAACGCACGCGCGCTGACGCTCGATCCCAATCGTCGGGACGCCGGGTTGACCGTCGGCATGTATCGATACGCGGTCTCCAGCCTGTCTGCACCGCTGAGGCTTCTTGCCGGGATCGCGGGGTTCGGCGGCGGGCGCGAGAAAGGGCTCCGCCTCATCGAGGAAGCGGCCGCTTACCCGAGTGATACCCAGACCAATGCGCGCTTCACCCTGATTGTCATCTACAACCGCGAGCAGCGCTACGACGATGCGCTGCGCGTGATCCGCGATCTCCAGCAAGTCTATCCACGCAACCGTTTGCTGTGGCTCGAGGCGGGAAGCACCGCGCTCCGCGCCGGACGTTACGAACAGGCGCGTGCCGCGATTGCAGAAGGCATGGATCGATTGTCACGCGATTCGAGGCCACGAGCGTACGGCGAAGACGCGCGCTGGCGCTACTGCAATGGCGCGGCACTCGTCGGGCTGCGCCGCCTTGAATTGGCAGAACGCGAACTGCGGTCGGTGCTGGCTGCGGATGCGCCGAAGTGGCTGCACGGGCGAGCATACAAGGAGTTGGGAAAGATCGCAGATCTTTCTGGCGATCGCTCGCGAGCGATCGGCGAGTACCGCACAGCGACCCGAATCTGCCGCGAGCAGCACGACGGCGCATGCGCGGACGAAGCGTCGGCACTCATCGCGCGGCAATACCGGTAGGGCCACGGTGGAGGAAGCCATGGTCAGCGTCAGAAGCAGGCAGCGAGGTCGCGGAATTGGCATCGTGATATCAGCGATGTCGATCGTGTGGCTGGTCGCGGCATTTTCTCGAGCCGGGTCCGTTCACCACAATCAGTTCTCGAGAGAGGTGTTGCGGGCCAGCTTCCAATCCGACATGCGCAATGTCGTGTATCGCTGGGCGGCGGACGATTCGCGATCTGAGGACGAAAAACGGTCCGCGCTTTTCGATTTCGTCTATCAGACATACGACAGCTCGGCTTGGATTCCACAATCTCTCTTCGACGGCAACCTCGCGACCCAGGCCATCGTCGGCGACGTCAACACGATCGTGCGCGACAAGGTCGGGCTCGTGCTCTGGCGGGACAATGCCCGTGTCCCCGCGTTCGGAATGGCACCGAACGCGGTACCCGGCGAGCCGCTGAAGTGGACCGTCAACTGCATCACGTGCCATACGGCGGAAATTGATGGTGTGGTCTATTTCGGTGCCGGGACGAAGACGTTCGACGACAAGTGGCTCGGCGACTCGCTGAAGGTGTTGACCAGCGAACGATGGCGCAGCGTGATGGTGCGAAACCCGAAGGATGCCGACTACGCGGCATCCGCCAATCGGATTCTGAACAGTCACCATCATGACAAGATCGATTCGTTGACCCGCGCGCGATCCACGGCATTTGCGGCCTCGCACGTCGAGTTGTATATGCGCCCTCACGACGGCGTGATGCCCTCGAACGAAGAAGTGGGCAGGGGCGATGTGAAGACGCCGCCCTTGTGGCACACGGCGGCAAAGATCCAGGCCGGGCGGTGGTATACCGACGGCAGCTTTCACGGCCGCGTCCCGATGATGGCGTCCTCGATGGAGCTGGAAAAGGATCGCCCGTTCGATGCCCTGGTGCAGACCGTCATTCCGACGATCAAACAGGAATTCGATTCGGTGATTACGCATTTGCGGCCACCTCCCTATCCATATGAAATTGACCCGGTGCTCGCCGAAAAGGGCCGCCAGCTGTTTTATTCAAAGGAGCTGCGGTGCTCACGATGTCATGGTGAGTATGACGGCCGGGGTACCGTGCGATGGCCGGGCGTCCACGCGGATGTCGAGACCGATCGCGGGCGGCGCGACGTCGTGTCGGATGGCTTCATCGAGGCGTTCAATGCGAGCCCGCTCGCGGCCGAAGGCACGCTCGAGAAGAGCGAAGGATATGCCGCCACGCCGTTGACCGGCGTCTGGGCGAATTACCCATACCTCCACAACGGCAGCGTGCCGACGCTTTATCATCTGCTCGGGCCGGTTTCCGAACGGCCGGCGATTTTCAGCGTGATGGCAGCGCGCCTGTTCGATCGGCAACGCGTGGGGCAGGTGCTCTATCCCGATTGGGAGCTTGCGCGTTTGACCGAACCGCAGTTGTTGAAGAGGTTCGGCAGCGATCGGAATTGGTTCAACACTGCGCGTGAAGGGTGCGGAAACGGCGGACACGACATGTGGGATCGGATTCGAACCAACGAGAACCGGCGCGCCCTCATCGAGTATCTGAAAACACTGTAACCGTGATTGAATCTTGCCGGGATCCGGGATCCGGGATCCGATCAAAGCGACGCTATCAAGCGTGACAATTTCAATCGATCCACTCGACGCCATCGTCGTGGGTGCCGGCCCCGCTGGGTTGGCGTCGTCGCGTGAACTCGGCCGCCTGGGCATTCGCCACACCGTACTCGAGCGTGGTGCAACCATCGGGCACACCTGGACACGGCTGTACGAAGGGCTCGTCCTGCACACGGGCAAACATTTTTCCGCATTGCCCGGCATGCGGTTTCCGTCGACCACGCCGCTCTTTCCCAGTCGCCGTGACTTTCTCGAGTATCTCGACCGCTACACGAAAACGTTTCAACTGGCCGTCGAGACCGGCGCAGAGGTGACAGCGGTGCAACCAGAAGAACGCGGCTGGGTCGTGCAGCTTCATGACGGCCGGTCGATGCGGAGCCGAGCGGTCGTGATCGCAACAGGAATCGTGTCGAACCCGTATGTTCCCGAGTTTACGAATCGTTCGCTGTTCAGGGGTCGTGTAATCCACAGCGTTGAATACCGGACACCGGAACCGTTTACGCGGGAGCGCGTTCTGGTTGTCGGCGTCGGCAACTCGGCTGGTGAGATCAGCGCGGAGCTCGCGGCTGCCGGTGCGCAAGTGACCGTGTCGATCCGCTCGGGCGCCCGCGTCGTGCCGCGCGATTTGTTCGGTGTTCCCGTTCAGTACCTCGGCGTGGCCCTCAGGCACGTGCCGAGATCATGGCTTCTTCGGACGATGTCGATCACCGGTGCGATTGCTGAATCGATCCGAGGAGCTCCTCCCCTGCCACTTCCGGCTGATTCAGCGTGTGCGACTGTCCCGCTGATTGGTTTTCACCTGGCGGACGCTGTCAAGGCAGGACGCATTCAACTGGCCGCTGCCGTGGCGGAATTCACTGGCGACGGCGCGCGTTTTCTCGACGGGGCCGAACGATCGTTCGACAGCGTGATCCTCGCGACTGGATACCGAGCCGCGCTTGGAGTACTGGGCAACAGTGTGACTCGCGATCGCTGCGGCTTTGCCGCGCGGCGCGACCGCGTCGTCAGCGTCGATCGTCCTGGGTTGTACTTCGTCGGCCATAACTACGACGTCGCGGGTGGCCTTCGCAACATTGGACAGGACGCGCGGATCGCCGCCCGGCTTATTGCCAGGAACTTACGTGATACCGGCCGAACGTATACAGGAATGCCGCCACGAACGAATGGAAAATGATGGGAATCGTTCCACCAAACCATCGCTGATCCGGGCGCCGCCACATCCAGATGATGTAGCGGAGCACCATGCTGCCAAAGTAGACGTAACTGAACCACATGACGCCGCGGCCCATCTCCGGCCGGCGAGGATCGACGAAGTACCCTGCTCCATTGGTTACGTTCACCGACATCCAGATCATCAACGTCAGCACCACGACCTGACCGAAGAACAGCACCGGATAGGGAAGAAGACCCGACTGCCACTGTTCCATCGGCGGCAGCCACCGCGGCGCGCGCAGCACGACGACAAGCTGCCCGACGACGCGGAGCACCAGCAGAATCGTGAACAGCCACAGGAAAAATATCGCGGCCATCTGAGAGAACGAATGGTAACCGAGATGCGGCGTCTCGGGATGGAACTGGTTCTGGTCCGGGATTGTAGGGCGCGGGCTTTCGCCTGCGCAATTAGCGGGCGCGACTTCTTGAAATGCGTTATGCGCCGACGAAGCGTCGTTGCTGCGGCGCGTTCCACCGCGCCAGCGTCGCGACGGCGGCGATCAACGAACCCGCATCGATCGGCTTGGAGAGGTGCAATTGGAACCCGGCCTCGAGCGCTTCCTGACGGTCCTCTTCACGCGCGAACGCCGTCAGTGCCGCCGCCGGCACGGAAGAAACTGACGCGTTCAAGGCGCGAAGTTTTCGAATGAGCGAGTAGCCGTCCTCGCCGGGCATCGCGATGTCGGCGAGCAACACGTGCACACTGTGCTGCTGCAACAGGTCAAGCGCTTCCGCCGCAGAGCCCGCCGTCAAGACACTGGCGTCACAGCTCTCCAGGTGCGCCGCGACGACATGCCGGCTCTCGTCGTCGTCGTCCACCACCATCACGGTGAGACCGCGGAGCGAGTTGTCGTCCTTGACCGTTTGCGCGACCGACACGTCCGTCGCGCGCCGGTGGTGCCGCACCGCTACGATCGGAAGTCGAACTGTGAACACCGCGCCGCGTCCAGCCGGGTCGTTTTCGGCCGCGACCGTGCCGCCATGGGCTTCGACGATCTGCTTGACGATCGACAATCCAAGACCGAGCCCGGAGTGCGTCCGAGTCGACGATGCATCCGCCTGCCGGAAGGGTTCGAACACGTGCGGCAGAAATTCCGCAGGAATGCCATCTCCGCTGTCGGCGACGACCATCTCCGCCCTGCCCGCCGCGGTGTGCAAGCGCACACGGACGGTGCCGCCCTCCGGCGTGTATTTCACCGCGTTTGATAACAGGTTCCAGATGACCTGCTGCAATCGCGAACTGTCGCCGAATACCGTGCTCAAACCGGGCGATGACTCGATCTCAACACGGATATGTTTGGCCTCAATTACGGGCTGCACCACGGCAACTGCACTGTTGGCGATCTCGACCAAATCGACCGTGCTCCGATCGAGCCGGAGCTTGCCCGACATGATCCGGGCAACATCGAGCAATTCATCAATCAACTGCGCCTGCCGCTTCGCACTCTCGAGAATCGCGCGCGACGCGCGATCGCCTTTCGCTTCATCGAGCTTGCCGCTCTGGAGGAGTTCCGCCCACCCGAGAATGGCATTCAAAGGAGTACGAAGCTCGTGCGAAACGACGGCGAGGAACTGATCCTTCAAGCGGTTGGCCTGTTCGGCGGCAGCCCGAGCGGAGTGTTCGCGATTGAGCAGCTGGCGTCGCGCCTCTTCGAGCTGCGTCATGTCGGCCAAGGTCGTCGCGAGCCGCTCCTTTTCCTGGGCGAGTGCCTGTTCGGCACTCAAGGCCTGGCGCAGTGCCTCCAGCGTTTCGGTGTGAAGCTTCTGCGTTTCCTGGACGTGGCGGCGCTGGTCCTCGAGACGTCCAACAAAGATCTCGTAGGTGCGATAGGTCAGATAGACCGGCGCCAGAAGAAGCAATGCTTCCCAGTGACGGCCGCGCTGGACGACAACGGCGGCAATGGCTCCCGCGCTGCCGGCGACCATGAAACTCGGCGCGCTCCACAGAAACTCGTCGTGCCAGACTTGCCACCAGCTTCGGCCTGAGGAGAGCGCGATGGCCCCGCCGATCAGGCTCGTGTTGACGACGAAGTACATCGCGATCGCACCGACGAGCGGCTTGGCGATCGTTGACAGATCGACCGCACCTGGCGAACCACCAAGCGAGGCGTAAGTCAGGCCGGTTGCGACCATCGTGATCGCTTCGGCCGACATGCTGAACGCCGTGCGATAAATCGGATACGACTGTTTGACCCTGAACGTGCACTGCATCCACGCGCCGGCGACGGCAATGATCACGGCCGGCCCTGTCCCGAGAAGCAGGAGCGCCATCAGGTCGGCAGCGTACGAAACGGAAAGCGTGGAGCCGCTTGACAGCGACAGCGGCAACGTCACCTTCCAGGCCGATGTGATGCAGGCGAGGAGGAGCAACGACCCGAGGAGCCAGGGGTCGGGATACGTCTGCGGCAGCGCAACCACGAACACGGCTGCACCGACGAGCGTGATCGCGGCGACGTACACCTGCGCGATCCGAGGCAGCCCATCCCAGGCCAGGGGATTCGACACCCGTCGCACAACGGCGGCGAGCGCCATACTACTGAACCCTCCAGATGACGGGCTCACAATCGGGATCACTGCACCTCGTTCCCCACACCACCGTGTCTTCCCCGTCGCCGGTTCCCCACACGACAGTATCGTCGTCGGTGGTGCCCCAGACGACCGTGTCGTCGTCGGTGGTGCCCCAGACTACAGTGTCGCCGTCATCGGTCGTGCCGTAAACGCTTCCCGTCCACGGCATCTGGCAATCCGCGCCGTCGCATGTCGGTCCCCAGACCACATTCACCGCAACCGTGTCTCCAAGACGCCACGGACTGTTCGACTCGCAGGCGTCGTCGCCACATACCACACCCCACTCAATCGACTGTCCGCCGGGTGTCGCGCTGCTTCCCCATGTCACACCGCTTGCCCACGCATTGGCGTCGGCAGTCAGACGCCCGCCTCGCACCATCTGATTCCCCCAGATGAGCGTTCGGGACCAGGAGGTGGCATCCGGATAGCCGCCGATGGATGGCGAGGCCAAGTACTGTGCGAGTTGAACCGCGCCGAGTGCGTTCAGAAAACCGGCCCCCTCGGTCAACGGGTCGTAGCCGCCGTGACGCTCGGCGGTGTATTGCAGGATCGCTTTTACGGCATTCGGAGTGAGCGACGGATTGGCCTGCAACATGAGCGCGACGGTCGCGGTGACGACGGGAGCGGCCATGCTCGTCCCACTCAGGCTCAGATATGGCAAATATGAAGTCGCAACCGTTCCGGGGAGGAGATATTTCGAGTATGTCGAGTAGAGGGTGCCCTCGAAATCACTGAGTGATTCAATCCCCACGCCGGGGGCCACGAGGTCCGGCTTGGCGCCATTGTCGATCGCCGACGGCCCGCGCGAACTGAACGATGCAATCGTGTCGTCGTTGCGCTCGACCGTCCCCATGTGGCTCGAGGCCCCGACCGTCAACACAGACCGTGCATTGCCCGGAGCGGTAACGCCACCGCGCCGAGTTCGTCCATCTGGGCCGCGGCCATTGTTGCCGGCGGCGGCAACAACGACAACACCGCTCTGCACGGCCTTCTCCGCCGCGACCGTTACGGGATCCGTCGTATACGACTCGTAGACGCCGGTGGCGACCGAGAGATTCACCACACGGATGTTCAATTCATCCTTGTGTTCGATGACGTAGTCGAGAGCGGCAATGACATCGCTGATGTAACCGTTGCCCTTGCGGTCGAGCACCTTCAGAACGGTCAATCGCACGCCAGGCGCAATCCCCGATCTCGCGCCGCCAGAGTCGTAGCCGCTGCCGGCAATGATGCCCGACACGTGAGTCCCATGACCGTAGTCGTCGTACGGAAGCTCCTGGCCATTCACAAAGTCGACAAAACGATCGATGACCAGCGCACCGTTGGCACCTAACAAATCGTCGTGTGCGGCTGCCGCTCCCGAATCGATTACGGCGACCCCGATACCGGTTCCGTCGTAACCCAGGTCCCGGCGAACCGTCGTGGCTCCCACGGTGGCGGCGGTTCTCTCCATGGCCCCGAAGATCTGCCGGTCTTCGGAGACCTGCGCGACGAGCGGATGGCTGGCCAACGCCGCCAGCGCCGCGTCGGGTAGATCCGCCACACGCGCGTCGATCAGCCGCAGCGACCGCTTCACGCCGCCACCGGCGCCGCGAATCACGCTGGCAAGTTCGTCACTCGACACGCCGTTCATCCCGCGGACAATCACCCGTGAGCGGCCGAGCGCCGCCGCCGCTTTGTCACGAAGGGGCTTGTCCAACTTTTGCAGTCCCGGCGGATCGTCCGCCGCGATCGGCGACGCCGTCGGTCCCGTGGCCGCTAACAAAAAGAGGAGCGCGACGAAACGACCAAAACTGTGAGTGGTGCGCATAGAGACTCGCCTCGTCCGTAGCAACGGACGTACCGTTCAGCTGGAAATACCCGTTAGGCTCTTTTTCGTTGTGTTTGGACGTGTTTATAGAGTCACGTGGAGATACGAGGAGGGTCTTCCGGATGAAGATTTGACCGCCGCCGTATCGCGGGTCAACACTAGTGCAACACGTGCACCAGCTCAGCCGTAGCTAAGAAGTTATAGAGAGCTAAGTTATCGAGATTGGTCGTCTATTCTAAATCAAAACTTGCACGTCGATGGATTCGATTTGACGAAATATTTTTTGTAATTCGTCGCTTTCGAATCCATACACCCTTCAAGATTCAGCAGCTCAACCTTCCTGAAATCGATCGGGGCGGTTTCCGCTTGAAGAGAAATGTATCCGCCGGTCAGCGGAGTGCCATCGACTTTGATTTTTGGATCCGTCGGACTCGCGCTGCCGCCGCCGATCTGCGGCTTCGAGTACTCGAGCACGGTTTCTCCTTCAACAATGTGCTTGATGCTCTCGTCGCCGTGCGCGAGCACCTCCACACGAACCCACTGATCGCCGTCGTAGGTCTTCGACTTTGAATTCGTGCAGTGCGGAGTGAACAGTGCGCCGTTCATCACGACGTTCGTTCCGGGCGTGCACAGGTTCGCCGTAGTTCTGGGCTTCCCATTACTCAGGCCTCCGAGCAGCTGGACTTCAATCGAAATTGGAAAGTCCTGATCCTTCATCATCGTTTGCGGCGCCGGCGAATGGATCATCAGGCCGTTGTTTCGGATCGCCCATCCCAGATCCTTGCGATCGGTTGGCACCTGATCGCCGACGAACCGGTATTCGGCCGCGAGCTGGTAATACGAAAACGGCTCCTTGTAGAAAAGGTGGCCGAACTCATCAGTAAACTTCTGCCACTTGTCGTAGCGGACCTTCAGGAGACCGTCTTCGACACGGAACGTGTCGTTGAAGTTCTCGCCGAGATCATGATGACTGAACTTCGGCGTCCAGTCCTTCAGGTCGCGACCGTTGAATAGCTGAATCCATTCCTTTTCATCGGGATTGTTTTTCGGAGCGGCTCCGCGTCCTTGCGCCAGCGTGACGACCGCCGCGGCGGTGGTCACTAACAGCAGAGCCATCGTTGCGAGCGCGAAGTGCGACCGGTCGGCGGAATGGTTCTTCATGCGCGGGATCATACAAAGGGAAAAGGGAAAAGGGAAAAGGGAAAAGGCGTGGGGCCCCACGCGCACTGAAAATGTATTCACCCGGTACGAACGCCCGGCATTCGTGGACGTGCCAATTTCCAGGTGGCTGGACGTGCCGTGACTGCTCAGATGAACCACAACGGAAGCGACGGCACGACGCCCTCGCTCGAGGTGCCTGGCGCCACCCCGGCGTCGGATCCGGATCCCGCATACCGGATCCCGTATCGCGCATCCAGCCTTTTATTCAGCCCGAAGCGCCAGAATCGGATCGATGCGAGCGGCGCGTCGCGCAGGCAGATAGCCGGCGATCAGACCGATGAGGCCGAGGACTGCCACCGCTAACGCGATGGTGACGGGATCGTGCGGCTTCAGCCCGAATATCAGGCTCTCGACGTAACGCGCGAGTTGCACGGAGGCGAGGATGCCGACCGCGCTTCCGATGGCGATCAAACGAAGAATGTCGCGAAGCACCAAGGACGCCACGTCCGTCCGCTGAGCGCCGAGCGCCATGCGGAGGCCGATTTCGGTGGTCCGTCTCGCGACGGTGTAGGACATCACGCCGTACAGCCCGATGGCGGCCAGGAGCAGCGCCAATCCACCAAAGAAGGTGGACAGCTTTGCGATAAGACGCTCGGTGAAAATGCTGTTGTCGACGAGTTCCTGCGCGGTCTTGAGGCTCAGCACTTGCAGCTTCGGATCGAATTGCTCGACCTCCGCCCGAATCGGCCCGAAGAGGGAAGCCATGGCGCCGGCGGCCCGAATCTCGAAATTGGCGGTGATGATGCCGTCGATCGGCTGGAGATAGGACACGTAGAAACGTCGCAGCGGCTTATTGCGCAGATCGTGATCCTGGACGTCGCGCGCAACACCGACGACCTCCAGCGTAACGTCGCTCGGACCGCGGACGTCGAAGTGTTTGCCAATTGGATTCTGGTTCGCAAAGTAGAACCGCGCCATGGTGTCGTTGATGATCGCGACACGAGGGGCTTCAGGGCGATCCTGTTCGGTGAAGTCGCGGCCGAGCATCAAGGGAACGCCGACGTTCGTAAAGTAGCCGGGTCCAGCCTGATCGAACCGCGCGAGTCGATCGTCGTCCGATGCAGGCGTAAATCCCGGAACCACGACCGGTGTGCCCGACTCCGGGCCGCTGAACAAACCGTTCTCGGAGAATGTCGCGGAGCGGACGCCCGGAATCGCTGAAAAGCGGTGCATCAGTTCGAGCATCTTGCTGCCGAGCACGTCGCCGGCGTAGCCGGCCGCCACAGGATCCACTCGCACCACGATCAGGCCGGTGCGGTCGTATCCAAGCGTTTCCGCTTTCAGGTTGTATAACGTCCGGAGAAACAGTCCACACCCGACCATTAGCACAAGCGATACGGCAACCTGCGTCGCGACCAGCACCCGCGCGCCGCGACTCCGCTGCCGGCCGGCGCTTCGCGACGAATCTTTCAAGATGTGCTGCAGTTCGCGTCGCGTCCCGAACAGCGCCGGAACAAGACCGAAGACGACGCCGCTCAGGACGGACACTCCCAGCGTGAAGCCAAGAATCCTGGCGTCGGGCGAGACCCGCAGCGAGATCTGCTGCGCCTCTCCGGATACCAGAGCAATCAGGGTTCTCGTGCCCAACGCGGCCAGCCCCAGGCCGAGCACACCTCCGATTCCTGCGAGCAACAGGCTTTCGGTCAGCAGCTGCCGGACGATCCGGGCACGGCTCGCACCGAGAGAGAGACGCATCGAGATCTCGTGTTGCCGTGCCGTCGCACGCGCGAGCAGCAGGTTTGCGACGTTCAGACACGCGATCAGGAGCACGAGCGTTACGACCGTCATGAGGATCAACAGCGGCTGCGAGAATTGCCGGCGAATCTGCCCAAACCCTTTCTCGCCCGGATCGACGGTCAACCGGATATTCGCCAGGTTGCGCCGCTGCTCGTCAGTGATCGAAGAACCGATTTCATCGCTTCGGATCTGTCGGTACGTTCGAATCAGCGACTCTCTTGCCTGCTCCTCGGTGATCCCGGGTCGCATCCGGCCCAGGATGTTGACCCACGACGCGGTCCGTCTCGTCAGCCATGCCCGCCCCGGCATCAGGACGGGTTGCATGGTGATTGGAACCCACACATCGACGAGTTTGCCGACGGTATCGCCGAAGAATTCCGGCGGCGCGACCCCGATCACGGTGACGACCGTTGTCTGCTGATTCGACTGCTTCGGAGCGGTCGGTTCGAAGCCGCTGGTTCCTCCTCCGACCGGCCCGGCACGCAACGCGATCGTCCGGCCGGGCGTGTCATGCGATCCGGCAAATGCACGCTGCCAGAACCCGTAACTGATCACGGCGACTGGCCCGGCGCCGGCCGCTCGATCGTCGTCTGGCGTAATGGATCTGCCACGAAATGGTCGCACTCCGAGGAGGTCGAAATAGTTACCGCTCACCAACTCCGCGGTGACTCGTCCGAGCGGCTGACTTCCGGAGGTCACGGTCACGTCGTCAAATGCCCGTGCCGCGGTGACGCCGCTGAACACTTCATTACGGTCGCGGATCTGCTCGAACCGCCAGTAAGAGAACGAGCCGCGGACCGCCAGCAGTTCTTCGGGGCGATTCACCGGAAGCGAACGCAGCATCACGGTGTCAACCAGACCGAAGATCGCGGTGTTCGCACCTATTCCGAGCGCCAGGGTGGCCAGCGCGACCGCCGTGAAACCAGGATAACGGGCAAAGGATCGCACGGCGAAATGAAGATCCCGTTTGAGGGCGTCGAACCAGGCGACGATCCATGCGTCGCGCGAGTATTCGGTCATCAGCGTCGTATTGCCCATCTTTCGCCTCGCATTGAGTAACGCGGTCTCGTGGCTATATCCGAGACGCTCCTGCTCCGCGGTCAACATGTCCTGATGAAAGTTCAACTCCTGCGCGAGATCGCGATCGATCCGGTTTCCGCTGACGAGATAGCGAAGCTTGCTCAGGAATGTTCTCCAGATAGCCATCGTCATCCCGCCTGCATGATTGTCGTAATCGCATTGACCAGCCGATCGAAACCGGCGGACTCGGCAGCAAGCCGTTTACGGCCGGCTGCGGTGATGCGATAGAACCGCGCGCGACGCTTGAGATCGGTCTCGCCCCATTCGGCCGTCACCCACCCGTTGACCAACAAGCGCTGGAGCGCGGGATAGAGAGAACTCTCGCCCACTTGGAGGACATCGGAGGACAGCGCTTCGAGGTGCCGGGCAATCCCGTAGCCGTGCGCGGGCCCTCGCGTCAGCGTTTTCAGGATCAACATCTCCAAAGTTCCCGGCAGGAGTTCCGCGCTGATCGAATGCTTGTTGCGCATGTTTGCGTTTAACGATGCATCGTTTAACGATGCTTGTCAAGACTAACTATCCCCGGGATGCGTTGTGCGGGTTCCGTCATCAGAAGTTCGGTGGAATCCACCTCGGGGGCAGGTCCGGTACCTCGGACGGCCGGATCCCGGATCCCCGGATCCCGCGTCCCGGATCCCGGATCCCGGCTATGATCCCCATCCATGACCATCTCCCCTGCTCGTCTCCGCGAAGCGCTGACTGGCGTCATCGGATTTCCGATCACCCCCTTTCGCACCGATTTGTCGGTTGACGTCGCGGCGCTGAGACAGAACGTCCGCGCGATGCTCGAACATCCGCTCGCAGCCATCGTCGCGGCGGGAGGGACCGGCGAGTTGTACTCGCTCACCCCGCGCGAGCATCTCCACGTCGTCAGTCTCGTCGTCGAGGAGGCGCGCGGCAAGGTGCCAGTCATCGCCGGAACGGGGTTCAACAGCGTGCTCGGGGCGGAGCTTGCCAGCCAGGCTGCTGCTGCCGGCGCGTCCGGAATTCTGGCGTTCCCACCTTATTACCCTGGTGCAGAGGACGACGGTCTCGTGGAGTACTACACGGCCCTCGGTCGTGCGACAACGCTCGGACTCCTGATTTATAGCCGCGACTGGTTCCATCCCGGCGCGGCCACAGTCGAACGGATCGCGGCATCAGTCCCGACGCTCATCGCCTGGAAGGATGGCCAGGGCGATATCCGTCGACTGCAAATGATCAAGGAACGGCTCGGCGATCGCCTGTGCTGGATTGGCGGGGCTGGCGACGATATGGTGCCGGCGTACTACGCAATCGGGATTCGCGCGTTCACATCGAGCATCGCGAACGTGTCGCCACAGCTTGCGCTGCAGCTTCACGAGGCTGGCTCGAGCGGCGACTCGGCGGCCCTGCAGCGGATGATGACCGAGTACGTCGTTCCACTCTATGCGATGCGCGCACGGCGAAAAGGACACGAGGTCACGGTCATGAAAGAGCTGATGACGATGCTTGGCCTCCGAGGAGGCACGGTGCGACCGCCGCTGGTGCCTCTTCGTCACGAAGAACTCGAGGAACTGAGGTCCACCCTCCCTCTCTGGCAGAAGGTAGCGGGAGCCCCGAAGGCCGTGAAAACCGGAGTGCAATGACCATGCGAATACATCGCCGTGATTTCGTCCGGCTCGCAGGACTCGGTATGGCGGCGGGGTCAACCGCCGTGCAGGCCGCTACACCCGACATTTCTCAGAGTTCAAGCCGCGAGCGCAACGCCCGCACGTCCGCGAAGGCGTTGATGAAGGTAGGCACTCAGCATGACTCCTCCGACGAAGTGCTCGCGGTGCTGGCGGCATTCGGGGTGACGAACATCTGCAGCCGGCTGCCGTCCGCGCGTTTCGACGATCAATGGTCGGTCGAGAGCCTGACCCGGTTGCGCGAACGCGTCGAGCGATTCGGCATCACCCTCGACATGGTGCCGTTGCCCATGAGTTCCAATCCAATCGCGCGTGCGGAGAATCCGAACATCCTGCTCGGAAAAAGCCCTGAACGCGACCGCGAGATCGACGACATCTGTCAGATGATTCGCAACGCATCGCGCGCTGGCATCCCGTCGCTCAAATACAACCTGACGCTGCTCGGCGTTCCACGCACGGCAGCCACAGTGGGGCGTGGTGGCGCGCGATATAGCACGTTCGTGTACGACGAAGCGTCCCAGGATCCGCCGCTCACGGAGGCGGGTGCCGTCGGCGAAGACGTTTACTGGGAGCGAATTACCTACTTCCTGACACGGGTCATCCCGGTTGCGCAAGAGCACAAGGTCAGAATGGCATGTCATCCGCAGGATCCGGGCATGCCGAAGGGTAAAGGCTTTCGCGGCGTCGAGACGGTACTCGGAAGTGTCGATGGCCTGAAACGGTTCATCGAGATTTCGCCGAGTCCCTACCACGGCCTGAATTTCTGCCAGGGAACCGTCAGCGAAATGCTCACCAAACCTGGCGAACAGATCTATGACGTCATCCGCTACTTCGGCTCGCGAAAGAAGATCTTCAACGTGCACTTCCGTAACATACGCGGCGGCTTTCTCCGCTTCCAGGAAACGTTCATCGACGACGGCGACGTCGATATGCTGAAGGCGATGCGTGTGTACAAGGAAGTCGGGTTCGACGGCATGATGATGCCGGATCACGTCCCGGCCATCGACGGCGACGCCCGAGGGGCACAGGGGTTCGCTTTTGCGTTCGGATACATCAAGGCGTTGATCGCCGCGGTCAGCGCGGAGTCGTAGCTATGGACGTTCTCGAGAAGTTCAAGGAAAACCAGAAGGCCGGATGGGCGTTTTTCGCGCCGCTGCAGACGTTCACGACAGTCCCCGCTGCCCGCCTCGTCGAACATGCAGCGATCCGAAGCGGCATGCGCGTGCTCGACGTCGCCTGCGGCACCGGCGTCGTCTCGGTCACGGCGCGCATGGGCGCGCGCGTGACCGGTCTCGACTTGACGCCGGAGCTGCGGGACGTGGCACGCACCACCGCGCGCATTGCCGCCCTCGACATCGAATGGCATGAGGGGGACGTTGAACAACTCCGTTCGAGTCGAATGCGTTCGACGTGGTGGTCAGCCAGTTCGGTCACATGTTCGCACCGCGGCCAGAGGTCGCGCTGTCAGAGATGCTCCGCGTGCTGAAGCCAGCCGGGACGATTGCGTTTTCCACGTGGCCGCCGGAGATGTTCATCGGACGGATGTTCATCCTGGTCGCGCAATTCCTTCCCGCGCCGCCGCCAGGCGTCGCACCACCGCCACTGTGGGGCGATCCGCAAGTGATTCGCCAACGGCTCGGCAGCGCGGTGCGCGACATTTTCTTCGCCCGCAATTGCATCGAGGCTCCGGCTTTGAGCGTGCAGCACTATCGGGACATCACCGAGCGAACGGCGGGCCCGGTGGTGAAGCTCGTCGAGACGCTGACCGCCGCCGATCCGGCCAAACTGACGATCTTCCGCGACGCCTACGACGGGCTGACCGCTCAGTACTTCGACCGCAACAGCGTCCGGCAGGATTACCTGATGACACGGGCTTTCAAGAACTAGGGGTGCCAGGGGTGCCTTCGGGTGCAACGCGAGCACTTCGTGGCACTCGACACGCTTAGCATTCGGCACCCTTAGCACCCTTGGCACTCCTGGCACCCCTCGCACCCTTGGCACCCCCCTGGCGCCCCTGGCCCCCGCCTACCGAAGTCAACCAACTAACCCATCGCTCCGTCTAAATCGATCGTTTGACAGATGAAGACCATCACTGCAATATATCGCTGTGCAATATATCGATCGAATTCTCGATCGCGAACTGAAGAAAGGAAGCGCCGAGCTCCTGGTGCTCGCGCTGGTTGAGCATCGCGCGCGCCATGGCTACGAAATCAGCCAGGTGATCGAGGAACAATCAGAAGGCGCCGTTCGCTTTCGCGTCGCGTCGCTGTATCCGCTGCTCTATCGACTGGAAAAGCGCGGCTGGATCACTGGTCGATGGGTCGAGAAAGCCGGACAGCGACGGCGGCGCTATTACCGCATCACCGCTCAAGGACGAAAGGTGCTCGCACGCCAGCGCTCGGGATGGGAACGGTTCGTCGCGGCGGTGAATCGAATCGCGGAGGCCTGAGATGCGTAACTGGAAAGCGGAAGCCCAGAGCCGTCTTGCCACGCTCGACCTTCCGCAGACGCGGGTTGCCAGCATCGCCGAAGAAGTCGGCCAACACCTCGAGGACCGCTACAGGCACCTCGTGACGACCGGCCTCAGCGAGGATGACGCGGATCGAGTCGTTCTCCAGGAATTGAACGAAAGCGACGTGCTGAGCCGCGAAGTGACCCAATTGTCACGGACCAGCAACGGCGAAGCGCCGGCACTCGGGGCAGACGGCCGCGGCCGCTGGATCGATGCGATTCGCCAGGACGTGCGCTACGGCATCCGCACGCTCCGCCGCACTCCTGGCTTTACGATTGTCGCGGCGGTTACCCTCTCACTCGGAATTGGTGCGAGCAGTGCCATCTTCACGGTCGCGAACACGGTCATGTTTCGCCCGCTTCCCTTCACCGATTCGCAGCGCTTGATGCGGCTGTGGGAGAGCAATCCGGAAAAGGGCTGGCCGACATTTTCCGCATCGCATCCGAACTTTCTCGATTGGCGCGCGCAGAGCCAAAGTTTCGAGCGCCTCGCCGCGCAAAGTTCCGGCGGCTTTACATTGACCTCGCCAGCCGGCGCTGAAATCGTCCGCGCACTAACTGTCTCGGCAGATTTTCTCCCCGTTCTCGGCGTCACACCGGCGCTCGGCCGCAATTTCCAGGCTGATGAAGATCGTCCTGGTGGACACACGACCGTGGCGATCCTGACGCACGACTTCTGGCAGCGGAAGTTCGGCGGCAATGCAGCCGTCCTGGGAACATCGGTCACGCTCGATGGCCGCCCCTTCGATATCGTGGGTGTGCTGCCGCCGTCCTTTCAGTGGGGAAATCGCACGGATCTGCTGGTGCCGCTCGCGCCGGATCCGGCACGCTCGCGCAGCGATCATCGCCTGCTCGTGATCGGTCGACTGGCGGCGACCAAGTCGATTGATGAGGCACGAGCCGAGATGAACGGCATCGCGAGTCGCCTCGCCCGGCAGTTCCCCGACTCGAATCGCGGATGGAGCGTCCGGATCAGCACGTTTTATGACTGGATGGTGCCGGAACAGACGCGCAAGGCGATCGTGATCTTCATGGGGGCCGTGGGATTGGTCTTGCTCATCGCCTGCGGCAACGTCGCGAGCTTGATGCTCGCGCGCGCGGCGTCGCGAGAAAAGGAAATCTCCATTCGCGCCGCACTTGGCGCCAATCGGCTGCGCATCATCACCCAGCTACTGGCCGAAGCGATGCTCGTCGCGCTCGTCGCAGGGGTGCTCGGACTTCTCATCGCATGGGGAGGGACACGGCTGCTCACTGCCGCAGGTCCTGCCGTCGGACTTCCGCGGCTCAACGAGTTGTCGATCGATGTCACCGTGTTCGGCTTTGCCTTCGGGATAGCCGTGCTCTCGGGATTGCTCTTTGGACTCGTTCCAGCGCTGCATGGCTCGCGCGCCCATGTCAACAACAGCCTGAAAGAGACGGCGCGCGGCACAACCGGCGGCGGCTCACAACAACGGCTTCGCAGCGCACTCATCGTCGCCCAGGTCGCGCTGTCGGTTTCGCTGCTGATTGCGGCCGGATTGCTGGTGCGAAGTTTTCGTCAACTCCAGCAGGTCGATCCCGGATTCGCGCTCGATGGTCTCGCCACCATGCGCCTCATCCTGCCTCGCACGACGTTCAACACGGAGGTAAAACAGAGAGCGTTCTACGATCGCCTGCTACCTGCAGTCGGGGCGCTACCGGGCGTCCAATCAGTGGCGACATCAAG
>DASTVZ010000127.1:0-5520 GCA_035758845.1 Vicinamibacterales bacterium | reverse complement strand
TCACTGCGAAAACCGACGTAGCCTCACATAGTTATCGATTCAGGCAGATGGCACTGCGGTTGCTCGATTCCCCAGCGGACGTTCATGCAGCCGACGGCCCCGGAACGCAATCGTGCCTATCTGGCGACCGACGATGTGCTGGAGCCGCTGCTTGACATCTTCCACGACGACCGTCGCCGATGATCCGCGAACGCGCCGCGTGTAGCCTGGCCCAATCGGGCATGCTCAATCGCGAACAGCGAATGCGCGCAGTACCTCGTTTGCTCGATTTCGCCGGCGATGGCGGGCTTGACGATCAGACGCGCAGCTGGGTCCTCCAGGCGCTGCGCGATATCACCGGCGAGAACCTGGCTCACGACGCCGCCGCGTGGCGCGTGTGGTATGGCAATCAGCGTTAAATCAGGCGAGCGCGTCGCGTCCGTACTGCACACGCACTTGGCGATCTCGGCGTCTCAACGAAGCGCAGAGTAAACACGCGAGCCACGCAGGTCACCTCAGCCCAATCCAAAGGCCCTGTGTACGCCGACTAAAGTCGGCGCGGGATGACGTATCGCACTGGGGCATCGCACGACCGCTTCGATCTCTTGAAGCTTCTGCGTGAGCGCGAATGGCTGAGGTATTGCAACCGCCGCGGCGCGCTACCCATCCCAGGTCCATTTCGCGAGTTCACTCACAGAGGAGGATGACAATGAAACATGTTTATCGGATCGCGGCCGGCGCTGCGCTCGCCTTGGCCATTGTGGCGCTGATCGGAATGAATTCGACACCGACGTTTGCTGACCCCGGAGTCAAGGGAGTCATCTGTCACGCCACCGGATCGGCCACCAACCCGTTCAACGGGATCATAGTCGGGATCCAGGACAGCGGCCTGCTCTCGAACAACGGCCATCTCGACGAAAACGGTAGCCCGCTCGATGGTCACGAGCAGGACCGCTACCTCGGACTGTCACCGCCCAACGTGAAGAGCGACTGCGACAAGCTGCCGCCGCCACCCAAGTAAGAAATCGATGAACGTCGGGGACTGAGTGATAGCACTCAGTCCTCCTTTTCACGTACGGATTGATTCAGGCAAGTGGAGACGGACATGACCCAGCGTTCTGTGCTCGCAGTGCTCGTCGCGGCCGTATGGCTGCATGCCGGCGTGGCCTCGGCCCAGGTGGTCGAACTGCGGCCGAACCTCGAGCCATTCTCGGCATCTGACATCGTGGTCGTGTCAGGCGCAAACGGGCTCGAGCTTCGATTCAGCACGACGTCGTGGAACAAGGGTGCGGGACCGATGGAACTTGTTGGCGGTGCCATCATCGACGACGGCACGCCTGACAATCCGGGCGTACGGGAGGTGTGGCAGCAGATTTACCGCAGCGACGGAACGATCCGTAAGGAACTGGTCGGGCAGTTCGAGTATCACGGTGGCACGCACAGTCACTTCCACCTCGAAGACTACGCGGCCTACACGCTGATACCGGTCGGTCCAGGCGCGCAGACCGTTGGCGAGAAGGTGAGCTTCTGTCTCCTCGACAACATTAAAGTCAACACACGTCTTCCGAATGCCGCGAAACGGCCGGTGTACACCACGTGCAATCCGGACATCCAGGGCATCTCGGTGGGTTTCGGAGACATCTACCGCTATTACCTCGACGGGCAATCCTTGCCTTTCGGCGACAACCCGAGTGGCGATTATTTGATTAAGATCCAAACGAACCCGAACGGGAATCTCTTTGAATCGAACTATTCGGACAACGTCGCGTGCACGCGCGTAAGGGTCGACCGCGAGGCCATGACGGTTGCCGTGGTCGGCACCAGCTGCACGATCGCGACGGCGACGATCAGCGAAATCGTGCCGGCGTCGGTCAGAGCAGGGTCGAGCGTGGGCGTGGTCATCCACGGAAGCGGGTTCACATCGGCAATGAAGGTCACCTTCGAGAACGGGTCTGGCAAGGTTCCCGTGGCCACGGTCACCAGCGTGACAGACGACACGATCGTCGCAACGGTCAGTGTCGCATCCGGTGGGTCTGCGAGCGATCCGGTATGGGATCTGCGAGTGGGCGATGCGCTGCTTCCCGACGCGTTCACGGTGATTCGCTGAAGGACATCAGGCTCTGCAAGCGTCCGCGCTGGTCGTTCCAGTGCGGACGTCTTCTCTTCCTCACGGTAATCTCGCTTCTCGCGGCGACCATCGCCTCCGCCCAGACACCAACCCCGGGACCGAATCGACTCCGTTTGTTCGTTGACTGCTCCGGCGTGAGCTGTGATCAGGAATTCTTTCGAACAGAGATCACCTTCGTCGATCATGTTCGCGATCGTCAGACTGCCGACGTTCATCTCCTGATCACGTCACAAGCCACGGGAGCCGGCGGACAGGAGCTCACCTTCTCGTTCTTCGGCCAGAACCGCTATCAGGGCAGCGATCACGTCCTTCGACAAACGCTGCCAGTCGCCAGCTCCGCCGACGACGTTCGACGCGAGATGGTGCGCGTGATCTCGCTCGGACTGATTCCCTACGCGATCCAGGCCTCCACTCTCGAGAACCTCACGGTGGTGACGCAACGTCGTCCGCGTGTCGCCTTGCCGCCGCAAGCGGATCCCTGGAACCGCTGGACGTTCCGGTCACAGGTCAACGGGAGTGGCAGCGGTGAAGCCCAGACGACGCTGGCCAATGCCAGCGGGCTGGTGAACGCGAATCGAACAACCGAGGCGACCAAATTCAATGCCTCTGTCACTGCCGGCTACGCCGAGAGCACTTTCAGTCTGCCGGACAGCGGGCGGTATGTGTCGGTGAATCATAATTTTGGGTCCAGCATACTGTTCGCCCGATCGCTCGGCGACCACTGGTCGGCTGGCCTCCGTGCGTCGTTGTCGTCGACCACGTTTCGCAACCAGGACCTTGCGTGGTATGTCGCTCCGGCGATCGAGTACGACGTGTTTCCGTACTCCGAATCGACACGCCGTCTGCTGACGATGCAGTACTCGGCCGGTGTACGTGCGTTCGACTATCACGTCGAAACGCTCTTCGGGAAACTCAGCGAACGGAAAGCCGCTCAGGAATTGATTACCGCGCTGACGGCCCGACAGCGATGGGGAACGCTCAGCGCCGGTATCGACGCCTTCTCGTACGTTCCCGATGTCAAATACAACAACGTCAGCGGCTGGGGAGACGTCGACCTGAATCTCTACAAGGGCCTCTCACTCAATGTCTCGATTGAGCTGTCATCCGTGCGCGATCAGTTGTATCTACCCAAGGGGCGCGCCACGGCTGAGGAAATCCTGGTCCGCCAACGTCAGCTCGCGACTGACTATCAGTACTTCTACTCGTTCGGTATCTCGTATACCTTCGGTTCGATCTACAGCCCGGTGGTTAACCCCCGTTTCCGGCGCGGAGGGTTCTAGCCAGCGGCAACGACTGAACCTTTCTTGTGATTCGCTCTCCTACTCCGTCCGAAGCGCGGTCAGCGGATCCTGCCTCGTTGCCCGCCTCGCGGGAACATAACAGGCAATCAATGTGACAGCGACTAGCAGCAACGAGACGGACGCGTATGTCATCAGATCTGTTGCCGCAACCGCAAACAGGACGGCGCGCATGAGACGCGCAAGCAGAGCGGCGCTGACAATACCTGCCGCGATGCCGAAGGCAGCCAGGAAAAGACCGGGGCGCACGATCAACTGCTCGATGTCCCGGCGTTGTGCTCCGAGCGCCATGCGAATGCCAATTTCACGCACGCGCTGATTCGCGGCGACGCTCATCACGCCGTAGGTGCCAATTGCCGCGAGCAACAGTGCGACGACCGCGAAAGCAGCCATCAGGGACAGCACGACCTTGCGGCGCACCATCGAATCCGCGAGCAAGGCGTCCATCGTGCTCTGTCCAAACACCGGCAGCGTCGGATCGACGATGTGAATCGCGCGCTCGATTGACGTGTTCAGCGATGCCGGATCGCTGGTCGACCGATAGAAAAGCGTCAGCGCGTTGTTCGAGCGCTGAAAGAGCGGGAAGTAGATCCGTGCCGCGACCGGCACGTCGAGGCCATCGTCGTGAATGTCGGCGACGATGCCGACGATGCGGGCTGACTGATTGCCGAGAGCAATACTGCGGCCGACGGCATCTTTGCCCGGGGACTGCGTCTTGACGAGTGTTTCGTTGACAATGACGACCTGCTCGCTGCCGACCGTGTCGCCGGTCGTGAACGCGCGTCCGCTCAGGATTGGAGATCTCAGTGTGGCGAAATAGTCCGGGCTCACGAACTGAAACTGCGCGCGGCGAACGTCTGCCGGCGCCGTCGATTCACCAACGAAGGTGAAGCGGCGAGTGACGCCGGATCCACTGAACGGTGTCTGGTTGCTGGCGGCCATCGCGACCGACTCGATCCCCGGCAGTTCTCCGACCCGGCGCATGACTTCGGTGACGTATGCGGTGCGCCGAGCGGGCGTGGCATACGGGTTCTTCGATGGGTCGTTCGGAACGGGAATCCAGATTTGCGCGAAACCAACGCGCGATGGCTCGAGACCCGGATTGACCTGCAACATGCTCCAGAAGCTGCGGACCAGCAGGCCGGCGCCGACGAGCAGCACGAGCGAGATCGCGATCTCGGCGGCGACGAGCGTGCTCCGGAACCGGCGCTCCCGGCGTCCTTCGCCGAGGCCGCGGCCGGCCTCCTTCAGGTTGTCGCCGGGATTGATACCCGACACCTGGATCGCCGGCACGATGCCGAACAACACACCTGCCGCGAGCGCCAGCCCGAGGCCGATCGCAATCATGCCAGCATCGAAGCGCACTTCGGTGAGCCGCGGGAGATCGTTTGGCATCATGCGGACGATCCAGTCCTTCGACCATGCGAGCGCTGCGAGTGCCGCGGCGCCACCAGCGACCGCGACGACAAGACTCTCGACGAGCAACTGGCGCACAAGCCGCCCGCGTGTCGCGCCGAGCGCGCGCCGCACCGCGATCTCGCGCATGCGGCTCGACGATCGCGCGAGCGTGAGATTGGCGATGTTCACGCACGCGAGCATCAGCAGCAGCCCGACGGCGCCCATCAGCACGGTGAGTGTGGGCCGAATGCGAGTCGTCAGCTCGCGCTGAACGCCTTCGAGGCGCAGACCCCACTGCACGTTTTCCGGATAGTTGGTCGGATACGCCGTCCGCAATTCGGCGGCGAGTGCCTCGAGACGATCCTGCGCCTGCTCGAGCGAGATGCCCGGCTTCAGCCGGCCCATCACGCCAGGAATGAAATTCTGCTGACGCTGTGGCGGACTGGTGAATGGCGCCGCGGCGAAGCCGCACGCGCTCCACATGTCGACATCGCCGCGAACCGTCTCGCCGGGATGACGGAAGTCACGCGCCATGACGCCAACGATCGTGTACGCGTCAGTATCCATGACGACCTTCCGTCCGACGATGTCCGCCGCAGCGCCGAACGCGCGGCGCCACAGCCCCTCGCTGATCACCACGGGGTCGGAGAAGCCCGGCACCCCGTCGGCAGGTCCGTAAACACGACCGAGCGCGGCATTGGCGCCGAGCAACTGAAA
>DASTVZ010000097.1:0-14804 GCA_035758845.1 Vicinamibacterales bacterium | reverse complement strand
TAACGGCGGACCAGTTGACGGACATGTACATCACCGGAGGATCAGGAAAGCTCGTTCCGCTGTCGACGTTTGCGACTCTTCAAACCAGTACTGAACCGCGCGAACTGAAGAAGTTTCAGCAGCTCAACGCAGTGCGCATCCAGGGTGTCATTCCGCCGCCGGTACCGCTGAACCAGGCGTTGACGTTCCTCGAGGACGAGGCGCGCAAGATCCTCCCGCAGGGGTTCACCATGGATTACGCGGGAGAATCGCGTCAGCTGCGAACGGAGGGGCGAAAGTTCCTTGGCGTGTTTCTCCTGTCGGCCGTGCTGATCTATCTGGTGCTCGCGGCGCAGTTCGAGAGCTTCCGCGATCCGTTCATCATCCTCGCTGGCTCGGTGCCGCTCGCTCTTTCCGGCGCGCTGCTGTTTTCGTTCCTCGGACTGACGACGTTGAACATTTACAGCCAGGTTGGATTGATCACGCTGGTGGGGCTCGTCGCAAAGAACGGCATCCTGATCGTGCAGTTTGCCAACCACCTGCAGGAGACTGGACTGAGCAAGCTCAACGCGGTGATCGAGGCCGCCGGCACGCGGCTGCGGCCGATTCTGATGACGACAGCGGCAACCGTTGTCGGCCACACGCCGCTGATCCTGGCGACTGGCCCCGGGGCGGGCGCCCGCAACAGCATCGGGATTATGCTCGTCAGCGGCATGATCATCGGGACGATGTTCACGCTGTTTGTAGTGCCCTCGATCTACGTGCTGGTTGCGCGATCGCGAGTCGCCGTCACGATCGAAGAGGAAAAGCCAGCGGCCGCGCGCGCGCGCGAGTTGGCGAGCGCAACGTCGTAATTACTCCGGGGGGCTTCGCCCCTCGGACTCCCCCACACGCTCGCTCGCGGGGACCCCACGATCCCCGCTCCGCTCGCGTGGGCTCACTCGCGCGCTCGTTCGCCAAGGCTGCGGCGAGTGCAGAACGAGTCGGTAGATGGAAACTACACACCTCGATCGAAATGTGAGCAATTATGACCTGGTCTTCTCCGGCACCTGTTTACGGAGCTGACTCTTCCGGAATCCGGGATCCGGGATCCGAAACTCGGAAAGACGAGTTCTACCATGGCAACAGACATCCATCGACACTATCTTCCGGCGGCAGGACGGGACATCTTCCTGCCGCTTTACGATCCGTTCACGAAACTGTTCGGAATCGATGCCATACGTCGAGCCCTGCTTGAGCAAGCGGAACTGCAACCGGCGTTTCGAGTGCTCGACGTTGGCTGTGGCACGGGGACTCTGGCGACGCTGATCAAACAAGAGCACCCGACCATCACGGTGATTGGGATCGATCCCGATCCGAAAGCGCTGGCGCGTGCCGAGCGCAAGGCAAGACGCGCCGACGTGTCAGTGCACTTCGAGCGCGGTTTTGCAGATGCGCTTCCCTACGCTGATGCAACATTCGATCGGGTATTTTCATCTCTGATGTTTCACCACCTTGGGAAGAACGAGAAGGAACAGTCACTGCGAGAGATCCGCCGGGTTCTGCGGCCCGGCGGACGTCTCGAGTTTCTCGATTTGGCGAGCCCGGACGCGCATGCGCACGGATTTCTGAGCCGTCTCGTTCATTCGCATGCGCAGGTGCAAGACAACGTGGATCAGCGGATCGTGCAGCTGATGGAGGCGGCAGGCTTTACCGGACCCAGGAAAACTGGTGAACGCAGCGTGTTTTTCGGAACAGTGGCATTCTTCCAGGCCAGCGGAAGATGATCGCGAAATCAAGGACGTGAAGATTCCGATTCGGAACCGATGACGCGTTTCGGGTTTCTCGCCGCGGCAACAGGACTTGTACTGCTGGTCGCGTGTGCAACCGTCCCGAACCAGCTAGCCGCTGCCGGTGCCGGCGGCCTGCTACACCCAGCGCGACGTCACCTCACCACAGCCACGCCCCCGAGTTGCGTGGATGCCACATTCGCCACTGATGGTGTGGAGCTGAAAGGTTGGAGATGCCGCGGATCCCTTCCGCATCGAGGTACGGTCGTATATCTACACGGCGTTGCCGACAACCGCAGCAGCTCCGTCGGAGTCATCGAGCGTTTTGGCAAACGTGGTTTTGATGTCATTGCTTACGACAGCCGGGCCCACGGCGAATCAGCGGGCGATTTCTGCACGTATGGATTCTTCGAGAAGCGTGATCTCCATCGCGTGATCGATGGCATCGGCGCTGGACCGATCATCCTCATTGGCACGTCCCTCGGGGCGGCAGTCGCACTGCAGGAAGCTGCGCTCGATTCGCGCATTACGGCCGTCGTCGCAGCTGAAACGTTCTCCGATATCCGCACGGTGGCCACCGAACGGGCACCGTTCTTTTTCACACCAAAGATCATCGATCGATCGTTTCGCATCGCTGAAGAACAGGCGCATTTCGATGCTCGTGAAGTGAGCCCAGTGACTGCCGCGATGGCGATCAAGATTCCGGTCCTTTTGCTGCACGGCGCCAACGATACCGACACGCCACCGGATCATTCACGCCGAGTGTTCGCCGCCCTGGGTGGACCTAAGCGTTTGATTCTGGTGCCGGGAGCGCGGCACAACGAATCCCTCCGTGCTGATGTGTGGAACGAGATCGAACGATGGCTTGACGACATGCTCGAAACGCTCGTCGAACACGGCAAGAACGTGGAGTGGCTCCACGCGATCGATCTGATCCTCGCGGGGTTTCAAACCCGTCCGCTCGTCGCTCTCAGCGAGGGGGCAGGACACGGGCAAACAGAGACCCGCGATTTCTTCAATGCGCTCATTCGTGACCGCCGTTTCTCCTCAACTGTCAACAGCGTCGTCATCGAATTCGGAAACGTTCGATATCAAGCGACGATCGATCGCTATGTCAGTGGCGATCCAGTCGCACGCGAAGAATTGCGCCACGTCTGGGAGGACACGACTCAGGTCAGCGGAGTCTGGTCGTTACCGATGTATGAACAAATGCTGACTGACGTCCGTTCGGTGAACGCGCGACTGCCAGCTGCGCGTCGTATTCGCGTCGTGCTCGGCGATCCGCCAATCGACTGGACCACCGTCACCAGCCCCGCCGACGAAGACATGAATGATTGGCGCGATGCCCATCTTGCACACGTGGTGGACGTCGAGGTCATGCGTCGGCGGGAAAAAGCAGTGATCCTGATCGGCGGAGCACACATCAGTCGCGGCGTCGTCTTTCCTAACAGCCTCATTCACCTGCTCGACGCGCGATTTCCCGGTCAGACGTTGGTCGTCGGAGTGCTCGATTCGAACCGAGTCGATCCCGACATCAAGCCGCGCCTGCAACCGGAAATACTTCCGGCGGGAGCGACGGTTCGGCACACGTGGCTTGGAAGAGCGGATGTCCGCCAAATCGGGTTCACCCTCTCGCACGGCGTCGTCGAGGACGATGTGGATGCGCTCTTGTTGCTGCCATCGGGAACGGCGCGAGAGCCCCAGCCTGCGATGATCGACTCCGCTTACAAGATCGAGCTGGCGCGGAGGCAGGCGCTTGGTTACGCCACGCTCCCCTTTCGAGGAGCGAAGATTCGATTCGAAGAAGGCCGCACGGCGTTTGCCTCGGATGCTGATGAACCGCTGCACGCGGTCTTGCGCGAAATGAGGCGCGATCGCGGGTTGAGACTGTCGGTCAAAGCATTTTCCGACCGAACCGAAGTCGATGCTGCCGCTCTTTCGACGAGGCGCGCTGAACTCGTCGTTGAGTGGCTCGCGAGCCGGGGAATCACGCGGAGCCGTCTGGTGCCCGAAGGCTGTGGCACCCGGCGGCCACTAACGTTCGGGAATACAGCCGTCGAGCGGGCTATGAACCGGCGGGCCGAATTGGTGCGTTTCACGGACAATGCCGGCTGCGAGCCGCCCTGGTAACGCCCCGAGTCCTCGAACTACGTTGTATCAAGCTTGGGGCACGGCCCCTCTTTTTCAGCGCGGGAGGCTCGACGTCATGATCACCGCCACCATCGCTCTCGCTCTCATGCTTGCCGCAGAGGCGGCGCGGATGCAGCAGCCAGCATTCACGCCGTCACCCAATCCGGTCTCGGATGCGGCCCGCGCGCGCCTGTCGCGCGAGCCCAAACACCTCATCGCCGCGGCGGAACTACTGCCCGCCGACAAGTACTCCTATCGGCCGACACCGGCGCAGATGACCTTCGGCGATCTGATCGCGCACATCGTCCAGACGAACATCTTTCTGTGCGCTGCCACATCGGCCACGCCAGCCCCGATGAGCCCGCCCGAAGTGAAGAAGATTGCCGGCACTGACGGCAAGGATGCGCTGGTTCCAGCGATGAAGAAATCGTTCGACTACTGCGCGGAGGGATTCGCCAAGCTTCAGGACTCGGCACTCGCCGAGGAAGCGAGCCTGTTCGGGCAGAAGACCGGCACGAGCCGCGGGGCCGCGCTCGTGACCATCCTCGTCGACTGGGCCGATCATTACTCTACCGCCGCATCGTACCTGCGGTTGAACGGCGTGCTGCCGCCGAGCGCTGCGCCGCAGAAGTGACGGGCTGAAGACTGGTTCGCCTCGAGCCGCGATGGATTAGAACGTGGCGCGGAACACGAACTGAATCTGCCTCGCCGAGGTGGCCGCTTCGGTGATCGTGCCGAACTGCGGCGTGTTGACGAACCGGTTCGGCGTACCGTAGTTCACCGTATTGAACAGGTTGAACGCTTCCAGCCGGAAATGGACTTTCAGCGGGGTGCCCAGCGCGATCTCGCGGTCGAGCGCCAGGTCGGCTTTCTTCAGTCCCGGTCCCCAGAGGCTGTTGCGCGTGGCCGTTCCAAACGTGAATGGCGGCGGCGTGACGAAGGCAGCAGTGTTGAACCACATGTCGGCGTTGGGATCGTCGACTTCAGTTGAGACGCCGGGTACCACATTGGCGCGAATCGGGTTGACGTTCAACAGCGAGCCTGCGTTTGCGCTGTCGCCAAAGACGCTGACCGTGAATGGGAAGCCGCTCTGCCACTGATAGATCAGCGACGCCTGCCAGCCGCCGAGAATTCCGCGGACGATCCTGTCACCCGTCGACACGCCACCGGTCGCCGCGTACGGAATCTTGTAGATAACGCTGCTGACGAACCGATGGCGGATGTCGCACCCGGCTGGGCCCCATTCGGCGCCGGGATCGAAACTGTTTTGCGGCACTTCGGCTTCGGCGTTCGGCGACCGGAACGTCGGCGAGTCGCTGAAGCTGTTCGAGTAGGTGTAGCTGGCCATGTAGCTCAGGCCGCGCGAGAACGACCGCCTCGTCAGAACCCAGACAGAGTTGTATTGCGACTTGCCGCTGCTCTCGAGCAGGTTGATCGGGCCGACCGGGAACGTCGTGCTCGCGACCGTCACGCCCGGCGGCAGGGTGCCGAGATCTGTGCCGGGCGCGAACGGGATCGTTTGAACCGGCCGCCGCGGCTGCACGCCGCCCGGCCCGGGCTGCGCGTTGTTGACGAGCCGCGACCGATCGAGGCTCGAGCCCCACGCGCCGAGGTAGCCGACTTGAATCATCGTCGTTTCCGTCAGCAGCCGCTCGAAGCTGACGCTCGTCTGATCGATGCGCGGAATCTGAAGGTGTGTATCGATCGCGGTAAAGCCGGTGAGCGTTCGCCCCAGCACCGGCGGCGCGAAGCCGAAGCCTACCGTTGGCGTCGCCGCGTTGTTTACCTGGATTTCGGGAAACACCAGCGGGACGTTGTGCACCTGGTTGCACCAGAGATTCATGTCCGGGTACGAGTAGAACACCCCCGCGCCTGCGCGCAGCACGTTCTTTCCATTGCTCGGCGCCCACGCGAAGCCGACACGCGGCGCCACGTTGTTCCTGTCGATGTAGACGAGCCCCTTGGGATATCCGCTCTGCCCTCCGACGAACGCCACCGGCGCGCCTTTGCTGAAATCGAGGTTCGTCAGGATTTTGCTGATGTCGTGCAGCGGGGTCTGAATCTCGTAGCGCAGTCCCGCATTGACGGTCAGCGAAGACGTCACCCGCCAGTCGTCCTGCACGAACACGTCATGCGTCCACTGGCGCATGGACATCGATGGCGTGCCCGCCTGCCGCTGCGAGAGGGCCGGCGTCGCGAGCAGGAAGCTCGCGAACGCGTTGCCGGTGCCATCGAGCAGCGACGTCCGGCTGGTGATCGGCGTGGTGAACTGAAAGTAACCGCGATTCTGAAAAAACCCGAGCATGTCCCAGTTGAACTTGCGGGCATCGCCGCCGAACTTGATCGAGTGGTGGCCGGTGCTCCACGTCACTCGCTCCCCGATCTGGAAATTGTTGTTCCAGTACTGGCACGGCGTGCACAGCAGCGAATCGCCGATCGGATCGTATCCCTGGATATCAAACAGAGGTAAGCCGTAGGCATCCGCCCCGCCGAATCCCACGCCCGGGATCCCCAGTTCTCCGATGATGTCGGTGCCATTCGCCGATTCGCCGTAGCGGTGCATCCGCATCCGCGCGAAGCCGAAGCGCGTCTCCGTCAGCAGCCGGCTGGTCGCCGGACGCAGGAGCGTGGCCGTGAGGTTGTGCACGCGGTTGTCATGGTACGCGCCGAAGCCAGGCAGATTCTGAGGCGTGAAGCCGGTCTCATCGCTCAAACTGTATCGGGCGAAGACCGACGTTCCGTTTCCCCATGTGCGATCGAGACGCATGTTGTAGCCATCGTTCTTGAAATCGTGCGCGCGCGTGTCGAGATAGTTATCCGTCGGATCGTCGCGGTTCGGCTGCACGACGTATTTGTCGAGGACCTGCTGCGACACCGAGTTGATCCGGTTCGCCGGAATCTTGTTGCCGGGGAATTGATCGCGGATGAACTGGGGATTCGCCGGGCTGACCGGCAACGCGGGGTTGAACGCTGGATTTGGCCGGTTGGTCAGCGGATCGTAAATCGGCGCGTAACCTGAGAAGTCACCATTCCGGACGGCCATGTCGGGGACGAACATGATGTTCGACATGTGCTGCGTCGTACGCAGGCCTTCGAACCCCGCGAAGAAGAAAAAGCCCTTCCCGGCCGGGCCGCCGAATGTCCCGCCGAACTGGTTCTGCGAAAACGGCGGCAGCTCGTCCGGGTTTGTGAACTCCGGCGAGTCGAACTTGCTGTTGCGCACGTACTCGTAGACCGAGCCCCTCACCCGAGACGTGCCCGATTTGGTGACGACGTTGATCTGGCCGGTGCCGGCACCGCCGAGCTCAGCGGTGTACGTGCCGGTCTGAATCTGGAATTCGCGAATGGAGTCGGGCGGAAGGCTGATCACGAACGTGTTGAAGGTGGGATCGGTATTGACCGTCCCGTCCAGGAGATACACGTTCGAGTTCGGCCGGCCGCCGCTGATCGTGATGGCAGAGTTCTGTCCCGGACGCCAATACAGCGGGTTCATGTCGCCCATCTGCGCGCCGTGCGACGTATGCGCGCCCGGCACGAGCAGAGCAAGCTCCAGGAACTGCCGGCCGTTCAGAGGCAACTGCGCCACTTGACGCTGATCGATCACCTCGCCGACCGTCGCATCGCTGACGTGGAGCAGCGGAACGGTGGTGGTCACTTCGAGCTGCTGGGAAAGGCCGCCTGCCTTCAAGGTCACGTCGAGCCGCACCCGCTGGTTGACGGCGATCGGCACGTTCATCTCTTCGCGCCGGAAACCGGTCAGCTCCACCGACATCTTGTACTCGCCGGGCAGCAGGCCCGCGAATTCGAAGGTCCCGTTCGGGTCGGTGGTCACCGTGCGTGAAAACGTATTCTCGACGCCGGCCATCGTGACGCTCGCCCCCGCAACCACCAGGTTCTGCTCGTCGCGCACCACGCCGGCCAACGACGCGGTACTGCCCTGAGCATGCGCGAACGATGGAACGAGCGCAGTGAATAGGACTGCAGGTAACAGCCTGGCCCTCAGTTTCGACATCGTCCCTCCGTTGCAGTTTTGGACAGGCGTAACTGTATGGAGCACGGCGTTGAGCGGCAATAACGTGAATGCGTTAGAACGGTGCGCTCGCGTCTACCACCACCTGGCATCGCGATCGGCACAGAATTGGGCACGCACGATCCCGACACACGTAGGCTGCTGGTCCGAGAGGATCGGCGTTACGCACGCTTGGCGTGGTGATCTTGCCGTCGGCGCAGGGCGGCGCCACCGGCGAAAGGCAGACCTGATCGCGATTCAATCCGCAGTGCTTCGTTCCATTTCGCCATTCGCTCACTGCGGGCGAAGCCGCCAACCTTGAGCTGGCCGGCGTTCCAGCCGGTCGCGAGGTGCACGATCGCGACGTCTTCCGTTTCACCCGAACGGGCAGACATGATCGTCCCGTAGCCTGCCTGGATGGCGGCATCGAGGGCGAGCCGCGTCTCGGTCACGGTGCCCACCTGATTCGGCTTCAGGAGCATGCAATTGCAGGCACCCACGGCCGCCGCATGCTTCACTCGATCCGCACGGGTGACGAGATAGTCGTCGCCCACGATCTGGACCTTGTCGCCCACCGCACGTGTGAACGCAATGAGGCCGCCTTCGTCGTCTTCCGCCAGCGGGTCTTCGATGGAGACGATGGGGTACGTAGCGATCCAACGCACGAGCCGTTCGCACAGCGCATCCGAGTCGAGTTCCTGCTGCTCTAGCGCAAGGCGATATCGCCCGTTGTCGCCGAACTGGGAGGCGGCAATGTCCAGCGCAATCGAGACATCGTCGCCAGGCGCGAGTTTGGCGCGCTCGATTGCCTCGACCAATGTCTCGAGCGCGTCCTCGTTGCGCGCGAAGTTCGGCCACCAGCCGCCTTCATCTGCGACGCCCACCGACGGCCCACGTTCGGCGATCAGCTCGCCCGCGCACCGGTACACTTCGGCGGTCATCTCCAGCGCCTGCGAGAACGACGTCGCGCCTGTGGCGACGACCATGAAATCCTGAACGTCGACACGACGCGCGGCGTGGGCACCGCCGCCGAAGATCTGAATCTGCGGTAAGGGCAAACTCACGTCGCGCCCTTCCGCGACGTATTGCCACAGCGCACTGCGGGTGGTGGCCGCAGCGGCATGCAGCACCGCCAGCGACGTCGCGATCAACGCGTTGCCACCAAGACGTGACTTGTCTGGCGTGCCATCGAGAGCGATGAGCATTGCGTCGATGCCAGCTTGTTCCGCCGTATCGCGTCCGACCAGTGCCGGGGCGATCTCACGCTCGATCCCCGCGATCGCTTGCTGGACGTCGAGACCCTTGAACCGATAGCCGCCATCACGCAGTTCCGCGGCCTCGCGGGTACCGCGCGACGCGCCGGCCGGGGCGATGCCGACCCCGCTCGTGCCGTCCTCACTGACGACCTCGACCTCCACCGTTGGCCGCCCACGGGAGTCCCAGATGCGTCGCGCGCTCACCTGCGTGATCTTCACGACGTCAGCTCCTGACCCCAGGCGGTCGTGATCTCCTCGACCGTTGGCGGCTGCTGATGAAGGAGTGTAATGGCCATGCTGCGCACGGCGTCGCGCACCGGACCGTGGAGATATTCGACCGGTGACTTGCCGTCGATGCGTGCGAGCATGAGCCCCGGCAGCAACGACGTAACACGCGCTTCGAGCTGACTGTTCGGCTCCCAGTTGACATGTTCGAGATACGCCCGCGTCATCATCGACACGCACCGCATCAGGGCCTCCACATGCTGTGGCATGTGCGCCGCCTTGAGGAAGAAGTGGTTCAGGCAGAATGCCACATCGAAAGCTGGATCGCCGAACCACGCGCACTCCGCGTCAATGAGCACCGGCCCTTCCGGCCCAATCAGGATGTTCTTCGGACTGACGTCTCCATGCACGAGCACGCGCCTGGTCTGGGCCGTCCGGGTGACGAGTCGGAGGAGCATGTCCGCCAGGTCGTTGTGCACGCGAGCGTTCTCAACGAGGTAAGGCTCCAGCCGAAGCGCGTAAAAGTTGTCGTCGGTCGCGAAGCGCCGGGCAATATCTGCCCGATCGGCGGTGGCGGAATGGATTCGGCCAAGCACGTCGCCCACTTGCGTGGCGACGTGCGCATCGACGGCACCTGCGAGCAACTGTGCTTTCCAGTTACGAAATTCGGGCCCGAAGAACTCCATAACGAAACTCTTGGTCGCCTCGTCCTGGCCAATCACGTGCGGCACGCGGCCGGGCGCGATCGCACTGACGGTGCGCAAGTAGTCGATTTCCGAAAATACGCGGTCGACCGGAACTCTCCAATCCTTCGCGACCTTGAGCCGGGGCAGCGCCTGCTTGACGCAATATGAGCCGGAACGCAGGTCGACGCGGTAGATACCCGACGAAACGCCGCCTGTGAGCGGCAGGGCGTGCACTTCCTCGTGCTCTTGCGCCAGGCCTAGCGACACAAAAATACGCCGCATCGCCGCCGCGTCGGTGAAGAGGTCCACATAGGGCATATCGCGATTCTGCCATCGCGGGCACGTCAGTGTGGAGGCGAACAAAGTGCGGACGCGCGTTCACGGTCCCGGATCGATTCGAACCGTCTCTCACGCGTTACGAGGCGAGCGCCAGATCCAGGTTCTCGATAGCTTCGTCGATTTCGGCGGGGCTCTTGTAGCCGACAGTCACGCAATCAACACCGGCGTTCCGGAATGCGAACCTCATCGCCCTCCGGCGATCCTCGCGATCGAAGGTGCCTTCGCCCGCAAGCTTCATCGCGATCACACCCGGACCTTCCCTCCGGACCTCTTTGACGTGGCTGACGACTTCCGGGACGTTGCCCGGCCCTTGGGTGTCGTAGTCCTCGGCGTCCATGCTCTTGCCGGTGTGGTTCACGCGGATCATGGCGACGTCGAGCCACCTGGTGCCGGAAACCCGGCGAAGCGCGGGCAGCCCGTGAACCGACGCGCCATGGCCGAGCACGACCTTCCGCGACTGGACCTCGAGGATTGCGTCCTGCCAGCGCGCTGTGTCGACGGGCCATGTCGCCGTGTGCTGCCAGTGCAGCAGCATGATGTCGAAGTATTCGGTGTTCGCGAGTCGGCGCAGCTCGTCAAGCTTCTGCTGCGGATCGACACCCTCCCGGGTGGTCACCTTCGACATGAGCTGATAGCTGTCGCGCGGCAGCCCTTTCAAGGCGAGGCCCAGCATCTTGTGCATCTCGCCGTAGGATTCGGCCGTCTCGAAGAATCGGATGCCGCGGTCGTACGCGTGGCGGACCAGCCGGGTGAAACCGTCTTGCCCGAGCGTACGTTGGACCCGGCCACTGAAGGTCCCCGTGCCGAACGCCAGCCGGGTGACTTTCACGCCAGAACGTCCCAACGTCACCATGTCGGTCGCGCTGCCGCGCTGCGCGATGAGGGGAAGACCACCGGAGACTGCAAGCGTCCCGGCGGCGAGTCCGGTTTTTAGGAATTCGCGTCGGGTGAAATGCGCCATCGCGTCCTCCGAATCACCGGAATCGTATCAGAAAGTTTGGATGACAACGACGATTTCCTTCGTGGCTTCTCGCTTCTCATTCCTCCCTGCCCCTCGCCCACATCGGCAGCCTGCCGACATCAGTCGCTTCAAGCGGAATACCGTCAAGGGCGCAAGCTGGCGACCGTCAATCGCGCACTCGGCGTGCTACGCGCGGCGGTCAACTGGGGCCGATTCCAGGATCCACCGCTGCTCCCGACGACGCCGTTCCATCGCTTCGGCGTCACAATCAAAGCACGAGACGAAACAAAGCGGGATCGGCGCATTCACCGCGACGAGGAGCAGAGGCTCCTGGCCGCGTGTGTGACGATGAACTCCCCCGAGCACACGGCCTGGGAATCGCTCCTGCTGATCGCGTACGGGCACGAAACGAAGCGCGTGAGACCCGGAGCCAGGGTCGATCGCGACAAGCTGCAGCGGATTGATTTGCACTGGCACGATCTGCGCACGAGGGTGCCTGCCGGCTGCTGGCCGATGGCGTCGACATCCGCATCATCCAGCTGATGCTCGGACATTCCGACATCAAGACGACGCAGCGCTATCTGAACATCACCGATGAGGAGTTGCGCGATCAGTCTCGCAGCCGACCGATTCGAGAATGACGGCGTCTCGGAAAGATAGTTGGCTTGCCAGCCGAAGCTCAGGTCGAGCGATGCCCTCCTTCGCTGAAGCTACGGAGGGGCAACCTTCGCGAGTATTCATGAGCGAAGGTTGGTGCGCCCAGCACGACTCGAACGTGCGACCTCCTGGTTCGTAGCCACGAAAGCGCCAAAGGCGCTTCGAAAAGAAAAAACCAAGAGAAGGGGTCGCGCTTCGCGCTCCCGGTTCGCCCAGACAGAGGTCCAACTGCAGATTAGACTAACGAACGATTTGGCGCAACGGTGCTGGCCGTGACGAAGCCTTTCGGCGTATCCGGCGGTAGCAGTCAGCACGACAGCGAAACCCGTGATGCCCCCCTGATGCGGGTCTGATGCGGGTAAAGGGGCCGGACGGATACCTCGGTGGTTACTAAGAGAAAGAGAATGAGAACGGACGTTTCACCCTCACTTTTCACTCTGAACCAACGGCTGGAACGTCCCGGTGCCTCAGATTTCTCCCTAGGGGGGGTGGAGGGGGCTGGCGACAGGAAAATCGTGGAGAAGACCGGGACTTGGCAACAAGGTCGGTTCAGCCGCAGAAGGGCGACCATGCGGTGTTGTTCCCTACCCACGTCCACAACCGGAGGATGTCGCGTCATACGCATCCTGAAAGGCGAGAGGGGCCTACGGAAGGTTCTGCTGGACAACGCCGCCAACAACCACCTACCATTCGGCGTCCTGCAAGTGTTCGCGTCCGAGTCGTAATAGTTCGGCATCAACATCAAACTTCACGCCTCGGTGGTTTATCCGCTATTCAATCACCAAGTCCTACATCCCGCTCGGAAGCTTGGGACACCATTTCGCCTTCTTGATGGCGACCCGAGAACCCTCCCTTCCTTCCATTGGAAACCACACTTCGTTGTTAGAAAGGACTGAGTCTGGGCAAATCGCCTCAACGACAGTGTGGATGAAATAGCCCGCCGCCATGTTCTGCAGCCGATAAACGTGCCAGCTATCGTAAAAGTGGCCGCGGAACGTTTCGTGAAAGTCTGCTTGCCGATTCGGGTCAATATCCCAATAACGTAGAAAGGTCGTAGGTCCAACTGCTGCGAAATCTATTCGTTCGTCGCGGGAGTTAGCCGCTCCAACGACCGTGTCCAAGAATGGTGCCTCGCGCGCATGGCAGTCATATGCAAACACGGCTGCGAAAGCGTTTACATTCTGCCGCATAGCTGGATGCGGACACCGCCGCACAAGGGAAATGTCTTTCTTCAGCTTCCTTATTACTTTCTGAAAGCTTGCGACTGTTACGCTCGTCTTCACCTCAATGATTCCAAGAACCGCATCTGGAGTAACGATGACCAAATCGCCATCTCTGAACAATACTGGTCGTGAAGCATCATGAATGAGGATGTCCAGCTGGTGTGACTCGCTTTCAGCAGACACTACGAATCCGCGCCCTACACTTACATCAGCGGGTAGGTGCCGCCGCAGGATTGTGCGCAACACACTCTCTTTCCACTCCCCGTCCGTCGGCCAATGTTGTTTCAGCTCACGGACGCGGTCTTTCAGCGCGTCCAACTCCCGGGCTAATGCCTGACAGCCCCGCATAAAGGATGCAATGCCCGTTGCAAAACCAAATGTATACGCTCAGCCGGTTTCGCCGCACCGGGCGCGCGTTATACTCACGTCCTCGATGTGGAGGGCGTTATGAGAGGCATCGTTGGCCTCCTGTTTTACTCCGTGGTGGCACTCGCACCCATCCTTGGTGGCGTCTTCATCGCGAGCCGATTCCTTCTACGCCGCGACCGCCTCATCGGACTCGCCCCTCTGGCGGTCGTCATCGGATTCTTGGTGGGCGGCGTGGTCGGATGGGTCTTCGTGCCCGCTCAGTGGACGGCCTCGTTTTGGACGACCGTCGAAGCGGCAGGCAACGCCGCCAAATACGGACACTCCTTCGAACACACGGCTGAACGTGCGCTCCTATACCCTTACTTCTTCTCCCTGCTGGGTGCCGTCGCGTCCGGCGTTACTGCGTTGGTCTTCGTCGGGCGCGTCCACGGTCCTCGGTCTGCGCGCCTTCCGTAGAATCAAGCCGCGCGACACCGCACACGGCCCCGCAAATAGGGCACAACAACCGTTGGGGAATCGAACCCGTCTGCGGCAACCATCATAGTGATGGTCCACAATCAAGTGAATGCGGGCCACTCCAGCATGTCGCCAGAGTGGCCTGTTTTTCGAAGAAATCAGAGCGTCGATTCTGAGGGTATTCGGGCCAGTGCTCGCTGGAGGGTCGTGCGAGGAATCCCAAGGCGTCGAGCGGCCTCGCGCACCGGCAAACCTCTGACAGCCGCAATCTGGTCAGCGGGAATTTCGCGTTCAGGTCGTCCGAGCTTCCGACCCTGCGCCTTGGCCCGGGCGAGTCCTGCCACTACTCGCTCCTGAATGCGACTGCGTTCGAACTCCGCAATCGCAGACAGGATGTGAAGCTGCAATCGTCCCGCTGGCGTGGACGTGTCGATGCCCTCGCCAAGCGTCACGAACGCAATGCCAAGAAGCCTGCAGTTCGTCCAACAGCAATATCAGGTGCCGCAGGTTGCGCCCGAGTCGGTCCAGACGCCAGCACACGAGCACGTCGAACCGTCTGCGACGAGCGGCCTTGAGCAGGTCGTCCAGCGCCGGTCGTCGGTCCTTCGCACCAGACACACCCCTGTCAACGTATTCGACAACCGTCCATCCGAAGCGACGTCGCAGGAGAATGTCAGCAGAAGCCCGCAAGCGAATTGGGGACGCGCAGCGTAAGCGTTGGGCGGAGTGGAAGGCGAAGCAGGGC
>DASTVZ010000091.1:0-2016 GCA_035758845.1 Vicinamibacterales bacterium | reverse complement strand
GTCGCGCGTTTCCGCCGGGCAGCCGCGCCGCTACTCTTGGCGCGTCTCGCAGCCCAGGCAAAGGCATGCCCTACCCCACACCGACTGCTGAACAGCTTGAGCGTTTCAACCAAGACGGCTTTCTCGTCGTCGAAAACGCCAGCGATCTACTGGTCTGCGACGTTCCGCAGGACGCCGACGTCGTGGTGTGCCCGATCGAAGCAGGCACCGTGACCTTTCATCACAGCAAGACGCCGCACATGACGACCGGGAACTCGTCGGACCGATGGCGGCTCGTGCTCACTCAGCATTTCCGCAATCCCGCATGCAAGGATCTTGCGGAAGACAACTATTCCTGGCGGGTGCACGTGAACCAGCGGACCGGCCAACGGGTCACCGAGACCCAGTAACGTTTTTTCGCGACCTGCGTCTAAAAGAGTACCTGCGGTGCGTCTTAGTGGTAGCAATGATCGCTAACACGCTCCAGGGAGCTGCAACCGTCGGGGTGGTTGCCGAGTCCTAGGGATGCAAGCGCTTCACGGCGCTCTCGCGGAGGTAACGATGAAAGCCCTGCTATTCATGGCCTCGCTGTGCTTGAGCACCGCACCTTCGATCGCGTGGGGAAACACTGGCAGCGTCGAAGCCATCTGGCGCCGCCAGGTCGTCAACTTCGAGTACCGTGCCGACGAGACCACGTACTCCTGCCGCATCCTCTGGCAGAAGATCTCGGGAATGCTGCTCTACGTCGGCGCGCGCACTGCAGCGCCGTTCGAAGGTTCCCAATGCAATGACTTCGCCGGCACCGTGAGGCTGCAGATCGCCCTCGAATCGCCGGTGGAAGCGACCCCGGAAAACCTCCGCGCCGCGACCGACTACGACACCAGGGACCTGCTCGTCGCCCGCCTGCAAGGCGGCCAGCTTCCTGCGGCAGGGAATGTGGCGCGCTTTCCGGCGGCCTGGACAACGCTTGCGCTGCGCGAGAGCCACATGCAGCTCACATCCGCCGATTGCGAGCTCGTGCACCAGTTGCGGAGGCAGGTTCTTCCCAAGTTATCGGTGGAAGTCGTGCAAGAGCCGGCGCGCTGTGTCCCTACTCTCTCGCGCGGGCGCCCGCCTGCGTTGAAGGTGCGGGCGCTGCTCGTGGCTGGGTAGTCAAAGCTCGAAGTCGAGATTGCGCGGCGCTCCACCTACAATCGCTCGATGAACGTTCGGCATTGGCGTTCGGCTGTGTGGATCCTCCCCGCAATCGTCGCGACCGGCGCGATCGCGTGGTCCGCCCCGTTCGGCAGCCATTGGACCCGGAGTCCAACCATCACCGTCATCTCGGAAGAAGGCGATCCGCGCAGAGAGGCGGTTCGGGAGGCGGTCGCGTATTGGAATCGAACGTTCGCCGAGCTGGGAACGCCGTTTCGACTCGGTGACGTCACGTGGGTCACGGGTTCGATTCCAGACGACGAGATTCAAGCGCTCGGCCGGCGTGCGCGCTACAACCCGTGGCCGACGATGCCGCCGAGCATCGAGCGCTATCCCGGCGACTTGTTCATCGTGTTGTCGAATGCGAGGTTCATCTCCTTCACCGCGCATTCCGGAGACCGCGTCGTCATCGGCATCAAGGACGGCACCACACCGCCGCTGTCTCTGCCGAACGTCGTGCGGAACGTCATCGCGCACGAGATCGGTCACGGGCTGGGACTCGATCACAACCGCGATCCGAGCCTGCTGATGTGCGGCCGGCCGGCGTCCTGTCGGCCGGATGCATTCGAGGCGGAGTCGCGCAGGATCTTTGCGCTTTCAGAAGAAGAACGCAGCGAGCTGCTCGAGCTCTATCCACGGAACTGGCCGATCCGCGCGCACGAGTAAGAGACCTACTTCGCGGGCACGACGAGCGGCTTGCCCTTCTCGACGACGTACGTCGCGATCACAGATCCCTTGCTGGCGCCGATATTCTTCGCCGCGTGCTTGGCCCCTGCCGGCACGAATGACACGTCGCCGGCTTTGAGCGTCATCGTGCCCTTCCCTTCGACCTGAAACTCCCAG
>DASTVZ010000077.1:0-4084 GCA_035758845.1 Vicinamibacterales bacterium | reverse complement strand
AGCACCGCCGCGCGTTTATCTTCGAGCGGCGGCCGGATCGGCGCCGGATACGAATGGACATCCGATACATCGCCGACGCTCTTATCGGTCCAGCCGCTCGCGTTGTTCACCAGGCGGCTCGGGTCGCGCTGCTTGATCCATTGAACGTACTGTTCCGTCTCGTGCTGCCCCCATCCTTCGTTGAAGGGCACCCACATGACGATGGAAGGATGGGTGTCCAGTGCATCAATCATATGTTCGAGTTCACCGGCGAACATGTCCTTGTTCTGAGGCGTCGAGTCGCCGCCACTCGGCATGTCCTGCCACACGAGCACGCCGAGTCGATCCGCGTGGTAGTACCACCGCGCCGGTTCGACCTTCACGTGCTTGCGAATGAGGTTGAAGCCGAGACGCTTCGTCGTTTCAATGTCCGACGCCAGAGCCTCATCGGTCGGCGCGGTGTAGAGACCGTCAGGCCACCATCCCTGATCGAGCAATCCATACTGAAACACCGGCTTGCCGTTGAGAAACAAGCGATTCACACCGGCGGGATCACGCTGCACGGAAATGGTCCGGATACCGGCATAGCTTTGAACCGCATCACGACCGAGCGCGACTCGCAGGTCGTACAGAAAAGGTTGATCCGGAGACCACAACTTGGGTTGGGCAACGCGAATCACAATCGGCTGGCCGGCGGCTCCGCTCGCCTGACCAACAGTTTGCGATCCGTCACGCACGGTGACCTGGGCGTTGCCCGCCGCGCCGCTGTTCGAACGCACGGTCACCGTTATCGTCCCGGCGTTGGCATCCGTACCGATATCCAGGCTGGTGACGTAGGCATCTGGCACGGTCTCGACCCACACGGTCTGCCAGATGCCCGTCACCGCTGTGTACCAAATGCTCTTCGGCTCGAAGACCTGCTTACCACGCGGCTGCGGCCCCTTGTCGGTCGGATCCCAGACGCTGACGACGAGTTCCTGATCGCCTGTGGCCTTCAGTGCCGACGTGATATCGAACGAAAACGGATCGTATCCGCCGCTATGACTGCCGACGTCCTGACCGTTGACGAAGACGTGCGACTCCCAGTCAACCGCGCCGAAATGCAGCAGCACTCTCGAACCGCGAGGGACGGCGCCGGCGCGAAACGTCCGCCGGTACCAGAGCCGCTGTTGATCGGTCACCGCCGCGGCGACGCCGCTCAACTGCGACTGCACGGGGAAGGGAACGAGGATTTTTCCGGTGAACGTTGCCGGCTTCTGAGCCGCGGCAGCGGCAATCGCGTAATCCCACTCGCCGTTCAGGTTCTGCCAGTTGGTCCTGACCATTTCGGGACGCGGATACTCGGGGAGCACACGACTCGGCGTTACCTCGGCTGCCCACTTCGTCCGCAGTTTTGTTGGAGGCGCTTGCGCGAGAGCCGGAGCGGCAGCAGTCAAAACGAGCAGCCAGACAATCGTTGCGAGTCGAGCAGATGTGTGACGAGAGATGGCCTTCTGCATGACGGCGTATCTTACGCCAAACGAGCGACTACAGGCGTCGCGTCACCTGCCGACGGCCAAACGAGAACCGAAAAAACGAAGAAGAAACGGCTCGCTCGTCGTCACACTGTCACGAGCCGACGGCTTCCATCGAAGAGTCGAAGACTCGAAGCGCTCGAAGAAAGCTTCAGAAACCCGGCTGGCGCCCAATGCGCCAGCCGGGCAGCGATACCGGCGTCCGTCGCCACGCGCTTCGCGCTCCTTGTTGCCGGCCGGCGGCGACGGACCCGTACGGCAGCTTCGAATTCTTCGTTTCTTCATCTCATCTTCGATTTTTCGGCGCAAACGTCGTGGGCTCGTCTCAGGTGACCGTGAAAGACGTCATGTAACGCTTTCCGCGCTGTACCGCGCGATCAACCCCGTTCGCACTGCATTGCGATAGACGCGAGTGAAAACCAGCGAGGCGCCGAGCACGTAAATCACCGAGAGGCCGCCGCCGATGACCAGCGAGGTCATCGACATTGTTCCGCCGGTGACGATCGCGCGCATGCCCTCGAACACGTAGACGGGCGGCAGAAGATGCGCGATCCACTGAATCCAGACCGGCATGGTTGAGATTGGATAAAAGACTCCGGCAAATGGCGACAAGATCGCTGGGATCGGCCACACGAACCACTCGGCGGAGGGCCCGAATCGAAGAACAAAAGAGCATCCTACAATCCCGAGCGCGATCCCGAACAGAAACAGCACCATCAGGAACGGCACGAGAAGCCCGCCGTACAAAAGAAAAGACAACCCGAACAGCGCGACGGCCAGCACCAGCATGACGAGCAAACTGAATGCGCTCGTAATGATGCTCGACGACACCAGTCCCGTCAGGTACTCGTTGATTGAAACCGGCGAGCCGAACACGTTGAGAAAATTCCTCGACCACACGTCTTCGAAAAACGCCATCGTGACACCGAACATCACCCGGGTGAAGAAGTCCCACATGAGCACGGCGCCGAGCAGGACCGGGACGAAATCGAATCCGGCCGCCGTCACCGTGTTGAGGTACTTCGTCATGAAGCCCCACAGGACGATGTCGATCGCGACCCAGACGACGAGCGACAACACTCGCGTCGGTCCGCTTCGGAGCAGATACAACTGGCGCAGAACGATGGCCCGAACTGGTGTCATTCGCACGTCAGGACTCGAGCGTGAGCGGTTCCCTGGCAACCGCGATGAAGAGTTCCTCAAGCGTACGCTTCCCGTGCTCCTGAGGAAGAGTCTTTGGATTCCCTTCGAGCAGAATACGGCCGCGCGAAAGGAACAACACTCGATCGCAGACCGCCTCGACTTCGTACATGTTATGCGACGTCCACAAGACGCTGACTTGCCGATCGGTGGCGACTGCTCGGATCTTCGCGCGTATTTCACGAGCCGTCGCCGGATCGAGCGAGGCAGTCGGTTCGTCCAGCAGCAGAAGTCTGGGCGAGTTCAGCATCGCTTTCGCGAGACACACACGCGTCTGCTCGCCCGACGACAGGACTCCGCACTTCGTCCGACGAAACCGGCGCAGATCGAATTCTTCCAGGAGCGTGTCGATTCGATTCTTAATCGCCGAGACGCCGTAGAGCATGCCGAAGAACTTCAAATTCTGTTCGACAGTGAGATTGCCCGGGAGTGGTGCGTATACCGCCGAAAAGTTCGTCAGCAGAAGCGCCTCGCGACGATTGCTTGCCAGGTCATGGTGATCAATCTGAATGCGTCCAGCACTCGGCTCCAGGACACCGAGAATCATATTGATGGTCGTCGTCTTGCCCGCGCCGTTGGGACCAAGCAATCCGACGATTTCTCCCGGATCGGTGGAGAACGTCAGGTCGTCCACAGCCAGTGTGTCGCGGTAGGATTTGCGGAGGTTTGAAACAGACAGGATCGGCATAAAAAAGAAAGGCGCGGTCTGAAGACCGCGCCCTACATCTTCCGGCTAAAGCCGGAAGCTCACAAAGAGATCACTTCTTACTGCTGATCCTTCTGCAGCACTTCCTGAACCGGCTCTTTCTTCTTCGAGCCGATCCCCTGGATCTGAATCACCGGCTCGGCCGGCGCTTCCTTGAGGACGTGCTGACGATACAACGTCGCCATGCGCTCGTTCTCTTCGGCCTTCTTCTTCGCTTCCGCCTTGGCCCGCAACTTCTCCTCGCGCGCCGTCTTCGCAATGCCGGCATCGTCGAGATCGTGCTGCTTGCCAGCCGCGACCGCTGCCGGATCCAGCACGAGGCTGTGATCCTTGCTGTTCAGAGCGACATTCTTGCCGCCGGCGAAGATCTCATGACGGCCGTGCTCGTCGTACCATTTCGTGAGCGTTGCCGTCATATGCATCTTTTCGATGATGTTGCGCCAGCCGATTCCCGTGTTGTAGGCGCAGAAGGAGATCTCACCCTCCTGCGTCGCATACGGAATGATGCAGCGCTCGGTGCGGCGGAAGTCGTAGTTGAACAGATCCTGGAACCACATGCCGGCGATGAACAGGAAGTTCCAGCGATCCGAACGGCGGCGGTCGATATCCGCCTTCGTGCGATCCGCTCCTACCCTGCCGTAGTCGCGCCCGGTTGCGCCGAACGTCTTGTCGAACTTCTGCAGCA
>DASTVZ010000064.1:0-9008 GCA_035758845.1 Vicinamibacterales bacterium | reverse complement strand
GGTGCCAACCATGCGAATCGGCAAGCCGTCCTGGTCCCGGGCGAAGATCTTTCCGCGATCGAGGACCCAGATCCAGTCGCCCGATGCGGTCCGCGTGCGGTACTCGGCCTCATAGTGGGTGACCCGGCCATCGAGGTAGTCGGAGAGCGTCCGATGTAATCGCAGCCAGTCCCAGGGATGGATGCGTGACGCCCACGAATCCGCGTGTGCCGGGACATCGGCGAGGCATAGGCCGCGCATCTCGGCCCATCGCGCGTTGAACGCGACTTCTCCCGTCCTGATATTCCAGTCCCATGAGCCCAGATCGGCGCCACTGAGCGCGAGCTCGAAACGCTCCTGCGACTGGCGCAACTGTTCCTGCGTTCGTTTCGCATCGGAGATGTCGCGCGTGATCGTGCCGAGGCCGAGCAAGCGGCCGGAGTCGCGGTCTCGGATCGTGAAGTGCTCGTCGGACACGGGAATCGCCTGCTCCGTCTGCCAGTGTCGGAACCGGGTCTCACCGCTCCAGTGACCGTGCTCGAGCATGGACTTCAGGATGACGTTCGACACGAACGCCTGCTCGTCTGGAGGGTAGCAATCCTGAATCGTGATCGTCGCGACCGGGAAATCGCTGGGCAGACCGACCATCCGTCGGCCCGCGGGATTGAGGTAGATGGGCGTGCCATCGGGATCGGCAATACCGATGAAGTCCGAAGAGTTCTCGATTAACGCTTCGAAGATGCGCCGGTCGTCCAGCGCCTTCTGCAGACGCGCGTTCGTCGTCTCAGACGCCTCGAATGCTTCACGGGCCCGGTATTCGGCCTGTTCCGACTGCCGTGCGGCCATCCAGGTGGTCCGCAGGACGAGTCCGACGATGACAACGACGAAGAGCGAGGCCTGCGTGTGGGCGTCGTACCAGCCTCTAAGCACGCCGATGCGCGTCACGACGCCGACGAGCGGCGGTGCAAGCGTGCCGGTCAGCAGGATCTGACGCGCCATACCGCCGCTGCGCGTGCTGCTGGTGATCAGCGACATGATGCCGTCGTCGGGACGGCTGCCGAGCAAGGCGATGGCCAGTATCACGAACGCCGCCGCAGTATGGACGGCCATACCGATCGCCGGCTCGAACGACGGGAATCCATAGAACCGGCTGGCGTCGAAGATGTACCCGGTCAGCGCGATGATCGCATTTGCGCTGACCGCCAGCAGGCACGCCTGACCCAGGCGAATCGGCAGCGGGCGGACGTCGTGGAGGACGATTCCGGCACCAAGCAGTGCGCAATTGACGGCTGTCTGCGGCGAGGGGCGTCCCGCGGCGCGGAGACCCGCCGCCATGGTGTCGGTGAGGAAGAGGCGATCGATCCACAGGTCCACTGAGAAGAGGTATTCCGCCAGCGTGATCAGCCCGATCAGGCTGATGACGAGTCCCATGACCGCGGGGATCGAAAAGCGTCGCGAGGATCGTCGATGGTCGCCGACGAAGGGGGTGGCGATCGACGCCAGCAGGAGGGCGAGCGCCGTGTTCGGCTGCATGGCCGGCAACGCCGGGTGCAGGCTTCTCAGCACGGGAACGTCGGCGTACCAGCCGATCGCCGTCAGCAACGGAAACGCCGCCGCCAACACGGCGAGCGATCGAGACACGTTGAGACAGCGATACTTCAGGCGCGCACTAACGGCGTTGTAACGTCTGTCCATTGCATGGAACACGAAAACGGCGGATCCGGTGCATGAACACTGCCAGCACTGGCGTGCCCTCTTGTGCGGATCGCCACCGGAGCACGTGACTTTCGGAGCATATCTCGCTGTCGTCTGGAATTTTCCCGCGGAGCGAGGGCCGCGGAATCGCGCGAGCCATCTCGCCAAGGGCTGTCCGCCGGGAGCGCCTGTACCATCTCCCCCACAACCCGCTTCGATGACGCGATTGGGCTACCGGACGACCGAAACGTGGTCTTCGCACGAGCACGTCTTTGAGTTGCCGCTAGCGCGGAAGAGATGCTCACCCGACCGGCCGAAGCTCCCAGCCGAGCATGAGTAGCCCGATAGCTGCCACCCAGCTTCCGAACACGCGGACGACGAGCCGCGGCCACGCCGCTCGTAGCGAGGCCGCACACGCGGCGGCGATCGCGGTTACCACGAACACCGTGCTGCCCATGCCGATGAGACCGATTGCTTCGCGACCTGCGGCCGCAACGGCTGCGCCGTTGAGCGCTCCATGGACCAACCCGGCGGTGACCGCGATGCCAGTGACAACGAGCGAGGACAGTCGTCGATCGGCAGCGGTCAGCGCGCCGAGCGCGAGCAGAGACATAACCGGCGCTGCGGAGGGAACGATGGGCTGTCCGCACACAAAACCTGCGCCGCCGCCAGCCAGCCACGCGGCCGTCAGTGCAAAGAGCGCTCGCCGCCCGGCGGCTGCTCCGTTCAGGCCGGCAAGGAGCGCCAACATCACCGTGGGTATGAGGTCATCGGGGGTCGAAACGACGTGAGTGACGCCGTCATAAATCGGCCCGAGCCCGGTTGTCACCAGGTGCGCCTCGACGCGCCCCGGTATTAGCGCGATCCCGATTGCCGCGCCGGCAATCATCGCCGTTCGTCGAGCGCCGATCCCGCTCACCTGACTGCGCTCCAGAAGAACGCGACGCCGGCGGCCGCGATACCAACCCCCGTGAGACGCAGCACCATCTTGCCAGCCGTCCACCGGTACGCGCCGCCGAACAGGATGCCGACAGCGTGCAGGCATCCTGTCGCGACCACGAAACCGATGCTGTAGGTCAGGCCATTCGCGCCGGCCGGCAGTTCCACGCCGTGCGCATGGCCGTGGAAGACCGCGAACACGCCGACGAGCGTACCCGCGACGCCGAGGTTGGGCCGCGCTTCGAACGCGACCATCGATCCGAGCAGCAGTGCGGACGCGGCGATTCCGATCTCGACGGCCGGTAGCGGAATCCCGACGAGCGCCATGAAACCGCCGATCGCCATGACCATCGGAAAGGTGACGGGCAGCAGCCACACGGCCGGAGCGCCGAGTTGTGCACCCCACAGACCGACAGCGATCATGGCGAGGACGTGATCGAGACCTGAAATCGGATGACCGAATCCGGTCAGAAATCCCGTTGCTTGCCCGTGCAGCACATGTGCCGAAAGTGGTGTTGCGCTGACGAGCACCATCAGCAAAGTCAACCACTGAAGGCGGACTGCATCTAACACGTGGCGGGTCATCGCATCGCTCCAAACAGCATCACGGTTCGTTGAATCGTCCAGAACGCGCCGAGTGAACCCACGGCGTAGCCTGGCAGCGCCTCGATTAGCTGTGGCCACTCGATCTCCAGGGTTCGGAACGCGCGCTCGAGCAGAATGATGAGCGCCACAAATCCGACCTGACCGATCTCGACGCCACCGTTGAACAGCAGCAGTGCAAGCGGAATCTCGGCACGTGGCAGGCCCATGCTCGTCAGGCCGCTCGCGAAGCCGAATCCATGGAGCAGTCCGAACGCGAACGCCACGATCCAGGGATGCCGGATAGTGAAGCTCGTCTCACCACGCCATCGGCGGACGATTTCCGGCCCGAGGAAGAGGATGCTGAGCGCGATCGCCGCGTTCAGCGGCGGGAGCGGTGCGCTGGCAAAGCCAAGCGTCGCAATGCCGAGCGTGATGCTGTGGGCGAGGGTAAACGACGTGATGGTCTTCAGGAGCATCCATCGGTCGCCGACAATGAGCAGCAAGCCGAGGACGAACAGCAGGTGATCGACTCCAAGAAGAATATGCTCGATGCCGACGCGCAGATACGTCCACGATCGCTGCCAGCCGTTCGTGACGGCACCAAGCGTCACGACGGGAGTCGCCGGCTTGACGAGTTGGCTCTCGAGCCGGCCGTCGACATAGTGAACGCGCACGATGACGTCGGTCATCGTGGACTCGAGGCCATCGATCCGAATCGTTCGCCCCTCGATGCCACCCTCGCAGTGCACGGTCCCTCGGACCATGAGCGCGCCGGGCGTCAACCGCTGCTGGTCCGACATTGCCAGTCGGCAGGCCTGGGGCATGATCGGCGCGATGTAGATCTCGACTTCGCCGCCCAACGGTTTCTTCCAGAGGAACGCGTAGTCGCCAGGGGTCATCTCGCGAGCTGTGCCTTCAGCTCCGCTTCGGTGGGCGGACGCATCCACGTGCGCGCGAAGCCCGCGGTGATGGCGTCCATCTGACCGGGCGTGATGACGATGCGCCGCGAGCCTGAGCCCGTCGTTCGACCGGACCAGTGAAACACGACGAATAGCAGAGAGCCAATGGCCAGGAAGTGCACCAGCGGCTCGCGTAGCCAGCGCTGCATACGGCACCTATGGCGTGAACCAGATCGGCGACGTGTAGGCGCGCTCGGTCACGGTCATCTTCGTCCCTGGCTGCGGCTTGACGCCCAGACGCTTCGCGTCGTACGCGGTCCAGCGCGGCGTGGGGATCTCGATCACGCGTGCGTAATAGAACGCACGTTCGGACGGATTGAACTGGGGATCCTTCCAGACCGCGATCAGCTCCGGTGCGCCGATCGTGTTCGACCACGTCGCATTCGTGACGTCGACGGTGCTGCCCACCGACGGCAGCTTGCCGTCCGGGCCCGGCTTCCGATTGCCGCCCCAGGCCACGTCGTAGACCTGCTCGTGCAGCTCGCTCTTCGCATCGAGCCACCCTTTGACGATCTGAATGCGATCGAGGTTTGCGCCGATCGGATCGCGCAGCGCCGCGACGAGAAACGTCGGCGCGCTCGCACTGCTGCCGCTCCTCTTCGGGAGGTCGCTCCCCATCGGCACGCCCTTGCTGTAACCGATCTCACCCGGATTCCGCGTCGTGGCATCGGCGGCGTCGAAGTCCCAGCCGCCGAAGAAGCGCACCAGCATGCGTGTGCCCGTGGTCGCATAAGTCTCGCGCCGCTTCATCGCGTCGAACATCGCTTCCCGCGTGTTCTCCGCTGCCCAGACCGCGGCGTAACCCGACGCGCTGACCTCCCAATCCATGATCGTCACGCCCGTCTTTGGGTCTTTGACGAAGGTTTTCGTCATGCGCTCGGGGCTCGGCTCCTGGGGCGCCGTCTTGCCGAAGAAGTTGTCTTCCTCCATGGCCGCAAGTCCGGTGTGCGCGTCGCTGCTGCCGATAAGACCGAACTTGTACGGGTTCGCGCCCAGCTTCTGCCCGAGGAGCAGTCCGTTCTTGTAGGCCTGACGCGCGTACTCGAACTGCAGCATGTCCTTGGCCTTGGCGACGCTGCCATCGAGGTTTCCCTTGTCCCAGAGCTCGAAATCGGCGAACTCGTCGTTCGGCGACAGAGACGGGTGCGCTTCGCCTGTCCCTTTCGTTTGCGTAACCTCGTAGAGGCGCTCCCATTTGGCGCGCTCCTCGGCATACGCGCGGTCGACCGGCTTACCGAACGCCTCGACGATCGGGAACATCAGGCCGTTGCTCAAGTTGCCGTTGTGCGCGATGGCGAGGAGACTGCCACCGGTCTTTTCCTCATATCCGGTCATCCATTTCCACAGTTCGGCGGGATTGTCACTGCCGAGCGGCTTCATCGTCGTGTACGGCTCAATTTGCAACGCGCGGGTCGCGTCGTCGCGGAAGATGACGTTTCGGTGCAGGTTGTTGCCGCCCGGTGTTGGAGGTCCACTCGTACCCGATGAATGCGGTGAATCGGCCCGGAGCATTCGCTTCCTCCGCCGCCTTTACCGCCTGCTGCCAGGCGCTCCGATAGGTCGCGGTCCCCGGCACGGGGAAGACGGCTCTCGAGATGGTCCCTGCGCCGAAATTGCGGATGATGTCGACCGCGGCGTCAGCGCCCTGACCCGACGCGATCATGTCGTGCCATTTCGCGTCTGGGGGTCCGCCATGACCGCCGAACCGCCGCCGACGATGAGCGGAAAGAAACCGAAGCCATCCGAGTGATCCGCGACGACGAGGAAGTCGAGCGGCCGCGACAGTTTCACCGGCTGGCCGGTATTCGACGTGACCTCTTCCCCGCGGGCGAAGCGAAACGCCTCCGGAGGGCCAAGGCGCGCGCCGAACGCGCCGGCGTCCATCGAGAATGCTGTATGCAGGTGTGTGTCGCCGAAGTACGGCCGCGACGGGTGGTTGCGACCTGCGTACGGCGAATACGGCGTCTGGGCGGGAAACGCCTTTTCGATCTTCTCTCTGTCGATTGCTCCGGCATCCTGAGCGCTCGCCGCCTGAGACGCCGGGTTGCCGGCCTGCTGACCACGCCCGCCGACGGCCCAGGCCGCAATCAGGAAGAGGAGTCCTGCGCTCCACACCCCGCGTCGAAATGTCGATGTCATGATCGATGTCTCCCTGTGCCTGCCTGGAAATCTCGCTTCACATTGAAGTCGCACGCGCCGCTTCGACGTCAGCTCACGGATATGCGGCCGTACTCTTGGCCCCATCAAGGGCCGTCACTTCTCGGCCCAGTGGAAGGCCAACGTGAACACCGGGCCGTACTGAGTGACGCCGGTTTCGACGGCATTGACCGGAGCCGTGCCGCTCTTCGGGACGCTGCCGGTATCGATGCGCAGCAGGTTGTAGCCTGCAGCCAGGCCGACCCACCGTGTGATCAGGAACTCGATCGCGCCGGTGGCGCTGGTGGTGAACGCAGAGCCGCCACCGATGTCAGCTTGTGTTAACAGCACAATCCTGTCGCTGAGCTTTGGCCGATAGATGACTCCACCGACCGCCGCGGCGACGGTCCTGCTGATGTCGATCTCCGCCAGCTGTCCGCCGACGGGCCCGGTGAAACGGATCGTTGGCGCCATCGTCAGCGTGCGCATGCCGCCGACGACGTAGAACCGGCTGTCTGCCGTCACTTCGTACGTGATCTTCCCGTTGAAAATGGTCTGGTCCAACTTCAGTGTTCCGGCGAGAGGCAAGGAGAGGATCGGCGTTGTGTAGTTCACGTCGCTCGACAGGCGGATCAAGAAGACGTCGCCAAGAAGTCCCCAGGGCCCTTTTCGCGCTTCGCCCCGAAACATGAAGGCGCCGGCCAGATTCTTGGCCGCGTCCGAGAAATCCATGTAGACGGGGATGTCTCTCGTGCCGTTGATCGCGATGTTGCCGCTGGTCGTCGCGCCCCAGAAGTACAGCGGCGCGACGTCGACCTGCCATCCATTGGTTTGTGCCGATGTCACGCGCGACGTCGATAAGATAGAGATCGCGGTCACGCCGAGCACCATCACCCTTCGCATCTTCGTCATAACGTCCTCGTTGTCTACGGCACCATGTAGTCCTTCATCTCGTCCTTCTTCTTCTCAACAATCTGCGCCTTCAGTCGACCGCGGCCTCGACCACCGCTCTGCGCTTTCTGCTGTTGCGGCGCAGGCTCGCCGATCGGTGTCTTCTGCACCTTGCCGTCGGCGACGTAGTGGCAGTTTTGCTGCTGGCGGCTCTTCTCCTCGCCCTTCAGGCTGATGCTCGTCGTCTCGACCCACTGGTAGCGTCGGATGGCGGCCATGCCTTGCTGGAGCGACTGCTTGAGCGCCGCCACGCGGTCCTGGCTGGTGTCGGCCGCCGAGGTGGGAGCCTGGCGCGCGTGAAGCAGCACGCCGATCGCGACCGACAAGGCAGCGGACGCAGTCAAGAACTGCGTCGATTTCATGATTGGTTCGTCTCCATTTCTGGGATCAACGAGCTTTGGCGACGAAGCCGTCATTCAGAGCGTGTTGATCGCACGAGTGCTAGCGCCGCATCAAAAGCACGTAAAGTGCCAGGAATCGCGGGCGCCCCGCGATCGCGTGCTTCTCGCCAGCGTGTGCGGGTGGTGGGGGAAAAAGGCGTGTGACGATGCCACTTTCTGAATTCTCGGAGTGCCCCCGGGCCGAACAGCACGCCCTTCACTGCCGGTTTTCCGGCAATGTCGTCGCGCGACGTCCACACGATCTGAAATTGTTCGCGCCATCCGGTGAGAATTTCACGGAAGCAGCCGTGATCGTGTTCCCGCACCGAGATACGGAACGATGTAAGTCAGCTCACGCTAGAAGTGAAAATCAGACTCTCGATTCCGATGCATACCGCCGCTGCGATCTCTGAACGGCGACTCGAAGCGGTTCTTGAAGCGGTTCCGACGCCAGGCGCGCCGGCGGCGATGAAGACGCTCACGGTCACGGCGACGTACCTCCTGTCGAAGGAGGGACGCAAGGCGTCGCTGCTCGACGGCGGTGACGGAAAGGCGGCACAGCAGCTCTCCGTGCAAGTTCGCCCAACGGTTGCAGCAGAAGTTCGTGAAGGATGCGTCGCAGAAACCACTAATGCGAAGCGCTCCGGGTTACGCGTCCAGCGTAGTCAGTGCGCCTCAGTAGGCGCACCGTGAAGTGACAATCGGTTTTGTGTCAGAACTGTGTCACATGCCCGCCGAAACCCTGGGTTGACACCGTCATTTACGGGGACACGCTGAAGTAGATCGTTGTTGCGGGAAGTCGTTGATCGGGAGTGGGTTGGTGCGATTCGATGTGCGTCAGCACGCGCGAAACGCATCAATTTCCAAGCGTGCCTGATCGACCGCTCCAGCATCTCTCCGTTTAGAATCAATGACTTGCGGACGGTCTGGAACAGTGTAGCGCAAAACACTCCTTCAAATCCCGATGTTCCTCGATGCGATTTGGATTCAGCGGTTTACAGACGCGCCGCGCTTCGTCATCCGGGAGAATTGTGTCAGACCTCCTAATGTCACTCGATCACTTACGGCGATCTTGTCGAGTTGGACGGAACATCGTTGCATCAGCCGAATGTCAACGCGAACGCTTCCACGCCGGAATCGAGAAACTCGATCTCGAACTGTCGATCGGCGATCGGTCCCGATTGTCGAATCAGCTGATACAGAAGCTGCTCGGTGAGCTTACGGAACAGCCTGAACGTATCAGTCTGCCGCGAGCAGTACCGCTTTGATCTTCGCCTCGACGTCCGTGAGCGGAGCGTCGGGTTGGTGAGGACCGACCCCGATGAACGCGCTAAGCCGACGACCAGGAACGACGCACGTACGCGACTTGCCGAATAAGCCTTGG
>DASTVZ010000252.1:0-7838 GCA_035758845.1 Vicinamibacterales bacterium | reverse complement strand
TGGTTGTCAGTTTGGTTCTAGGGTATTTGGTCAGATCAAGATCAGCCTTCAGTACCGTCCGCGCCCGAGTCGTCCGTCGATGTTTTATCTGACTGTCGTCGGCGTCCTCGCCGCTCCGGCGGCGGCTTGTCGGGACAATTGTCTAGGTAGTCGTGCCACCCAGTCCCAGTCTTTAGCGCCCGTTCGGCGAGCGCTCTCAGTTCCTGATACTCGGTTTCATCGATGTATTTCTCTGTAAACGCATCATGTAAGTGATTGAGCGTTTCGCCGAGTGAGCCGAGGGCGATTCTGACGAATCTCGCGTTCTCGCGCGGGCGATAGTGCCAGAATCCTTCGGCGAGATTTGCGGGCCCTGACCGACTCGAGTCACGAATCTGATCGCAGAATTTGAAGTGCCTCGCAACGGACGGGCGGGCAATTACTTGCAACACGCGTTTCTTCAGTTCCGCCGCAAGTTGCCAAACTACCAGATCTTCGTGATGGTGGATGGTTGACATGGAGTTGAAGACCGCACAGGCCATGCCAACTCAAACCCACAACCAAACCAAACAAGCCAACGCCAAACCAAACACCGAACCTCAAACCAAAAACCTAACTCCAAACCAAAAACCCACAACCAAAACCAAAAACCCAAAACCCAAAACCCCAAAACCAAAAACCAAAAACCGACATCATCGCTTTTTATCGGAATACATCCTCTCATCCGCGACCTTGATGAGCGACAGGATGTCGTCATCGTGAGCGCCAACCTCCGCGCAGCCGACGCTCAGCCCGACGCCGGCAGGCAGGCCGTCGGCGTCGGGAGAAGTCGCGAAGGCCGCCTGGAGCGCGGTCGCTCTGCGTACTGCCTCTGCCTCGCGGCACGACATGAGAATCAGGAATTCATCGCCACCCCATCGAAAGACATAGTCCACCTCGCGCACGTTGCGAAGCAGAAACACCGCGACGCGCTGGAGCACGCGATCGCCCTCGTCGTGGCCGAGCGTGTCGTTGATTGTCTTGAACCGATCGATGTCGACGAACACGAGCGAGAGTGGAAGGTGATAACGCCGATGACGCTGGACTTCGCGGCCGATGACTTCATCGAAGTACCGACGATTCCGGCAGCCGGTCAACGCATCCGTCGTGACCATCTGTCGAAGCTCGTTCTGCGCTGTCTCCAGACGGGTATTCGTCACGCGCAGCTCGTAGGTCATGTCCTCGAAGGCCATCAGTTGCATGCCCAGTGCGGCGACGAGATACAGGCCGACATCGATGTAGGTGAGTCGGCTGATGTCTTGATACGCGCGGGTGGCGAATAGCGCCCACACGTGTGACCCGGCAATGACGAGAAACGTCATGCCAACGACCAGCGCGCCGAGTAATCGCGTCTGGCGGAAGACGCGCAGGTGTCCGATGCCGGCAGCGACGAGCGCTCCGGCGATGAGAAGATGGCCCGGGACAAACGCACCAGCCCTGCGCAACGCCAACGGGGCGAGCGCGAACCACATGAATACCGGTAACAGCACCATCGCGTAGCTGCGAACAACGCGCGGCCGGGCCCGATACGCGTCAGCCGCGACAACAAAGCCGAGTGCTCCAACGATTGCCAGGAACTGCGATATTCCGTAAGCCGCGTAACCGATTTTTTCCGACGCGAACCGATGCGCCGCGAGCAGCATGGAACAAGCCGTCACGATCCATGCCGCGACCCAGCAGACGATGTAGGTTCGACGTCGATAAACGTAGAGCAGGCAGAGTACCGCCGCGACGAGCAGGGTCGCGATGCCGCCGAGCGTTCGAGGATCGACCGATGAGAGCGCGGGATTGGTTACCACGAACGCGGTTGACGTCTGTTTTCAACGAAGCCGGACGCGGATCCGGGCGGGTTGATCACAGACGATAAAGCATGAGGTAGACGATAACCCCCGTCACCGAGACGTAAAGCCAAATCGGAAACGTCCACCGCGCGATTGCAACATGGCGATCGAATCTGGCGCGAAGGCCGCGCGACAATGTGATGAGCGCCATCGGGACGACCGCCGCTGCGAGGACGACGTGGGTCAGGAGAATCGTGAAGTAGATGATGCGGATCGTTCCTTGACGCTGAAATGGCCTGGATCCGATGTTGGCGTGGTAGATGACGTAGGAAGTGAGAAACAGGGTCGAGACGACGCATGCGGAAATCATCACGGCGCGGTGCTGGCGCATCTGACCGGCGCGGATCAACGAATAGCCGATGACGAGCAGAACTGCGGCCGTCGCATTCAAGAATGCGTTGAGCGCAGGAAGATCGGAGAGAGTCACGCCCTTCCGATGATCATCAAGATCCAGATGAGAGGCAAATAGATGATCGAGGCAAAGAACAGGCGGCGCGCGTCGGCAACCGCGCGCGTCCGCGCGAACTTGAGCGTGAGGCCGAGGAAGAGCAGTCCGAGTACGAGCGCTGCCGCGAAATAGAGCGTGTTGGCGAGTCCGATCAGTGTGGGGGCAAGGCTGACCGGCAGAAGCGCCGCACAATAGAACACCGCCTGCCGCGCTGTGCTCCGGCCGTCCGGTTCGATCACCGGCAGCATGACGAATCCGGCGCGTGCGTAGTCGTCGCGGTAGATCCACGCGATCGCAAGAAAGTGAGGGAGCTGCCACAAGAAAACAATGGCGAACAGAACCCACGCGCCCTGCGACAGCGCGCCGCGTGCGGCCGCCCAGCCGATCACCGGGGGCAGCGCGCCCGGGATCGCGCCGATCACGGTGGCGAACGAGGTTCGACGTTTCAATGGCGTATAGACCAGCGCATATGTGAGCAGCGTCACGAGCGCGACAATCGCGCTGAGGCGATTGACCGCGGCGCCGAGGAACGTCAGTCCTGCGAGCGCCAGCGCAGTTCCAAACACCAGCGATTCGACCGGCTGAAGACGTCCGTCAGGGACCGGACGAAATCGAGTCCGCTGCATGAGGCTGTCGGGAACCCGCTCGATCACCTGGTTGAATGCTGATGCGCCGCCGGCGACGAGCGCGGTGCCGACAACCGTGCATACGACGACCACGGCATTCGAGAGATCGCCGCCCGCCATCACGTAACCGGCGAGCGCTGACGCGACCACCAGCATGTTGAGTCGAGGCTTTGCCAGCGCTACGAAATCGGTAGCGCGGCTGCGTGCCGCCGTCAGCGCGATCGCCTCTCCCTTCATCCACGCACCTCGCGAAGATCCTTCTCGAGCAGGGGAACCTCTGCCCGCCGTGACGTCTTGACGTCGCCGATCACCGGTTGCTGAAGAGTACGGCGGACAACCCGCAGCGTTAACACCAACGACGTCCCGAGCACCAGCGCCCCGTTCACCACGTGCGCGGTATTGACGATCGGTTGAAGGCCAGACATTACCACGAGCGCGCCTAATGTTGCCTGTGAGCAGACCAGGATGAACAGGAGCGTCGCCGGTCGAACAAGGTCCCGCTGCGGTCGATGCCAGTGCCAGACGTGAGCCGCGGTGAGAGTGATGGCTGCGAAGACCAGGACGGCTCCTACGCGATGGGCGAAGTGGACCGCGATTGCTGGGGTCCACTCCGGTGGCAGTACGTGTCCGAACGCTAGCGGGAACGTCGGAATCGCCAGTCCCGCTCCGATGTGCCTCATCGTCGCGCCGACGAGGATCTGGCAGTACACGAGGACAGTCGTTGCCAGCGCAATCCGTCGAAGAATCGGATCGTTGAGTGGTGCCGCGCCGGCAGCCGTCCACCAGCGAGAGGTTACGAGCGCAAGAGTGATTGTGATGCAGAAAAACAGCTGAGCGAGACCGGCGTGTCCAATCGACACCGCCGGTGGCAGCAGGAGGAGCACGGTCAACCCACCGAGTAGACCTTGGAGGATGACAGCGCCCAACGCGGCGAAACCAAGCCGTCGCACCCACGCCCGCGGGTCGACCCGCCAGGTCCAGACCGCCAAAATGATGGTGAGGAATCCGACCGTGCTCGCGATCAGACGATGCGTGTGCTCGTAGCGAATTCCCCCGACCCATTTGCTCATTGGGAAGGTGAACATGAACCAGCCGTACGTGTTCGGCCAGTCGGGGACAGACAGGCCCGAGCCGGTGCTCGTCACCATCCCGCCCGCGCCAATGAGCAGAAGCGTGGAGGCGACGACAACTTTGGCGTAACGGTTCAGCCAGATCATGATCAATTGGAGCTTGCGGCGGAGGTTTTGAAAGTGAAGTTCAGTTCTTTCGAATCCTTCTCGCCCAGCGTGACGGTCTGGGTCTGGGTTCCGAGTTTTTCATGCCACGCCTCGACCGTGTACGTTCCCGCTGGAAGATCCTTCAACTCGAACTTTCCGCCATCGTGCGTGACGGCGAAGTACGGGTGATTGAGCACGCCGACATACGCATGCATCCAGTTGTGCACGTCGCACTTGAAGTGCACCATCACCTCGGGCTTGGTAAAGACTCTTTCATCCACCATGTTCTTGACGTGCTGCCCCTTGTTGAATTCCCGGTTCGCGGTGGCCAGCGCATGAACGTTGTGCAGCGTATCGTCGCTGTTTGAAATCGCCAGCTTCTGTCCGGCTCGAACGCCGAGCACATGCGGCTGATAGCGGCACGCATGCTGATCCAGTTTCACCGGTTCGCTCGGCACGTCGAACCAATAGTCGCCCAGGCCGTCCTTCACGTAGACGAAGACATTTTCCAGGGCGCCGTTGTCGACAATGAAGCTCTCGCCCGTCGCGCCGGTCGGATTCTGTCCGCTGCAGTACGGATCGCCTTCAACCTGCAGACGGGGATTTGCCGGGACAGTGCCGTCAATCATGACGCGTCCGGCGACATTTCCTGTCTTCGATTGATCGACGCGTTTCGCGTTCGGCGGCGGGGCGGGCGCCTCCTCTTTCTCTCCGCCGCACGCGCTCGCAGCGACCACCAGCGCGACGGCGAAAAACAGCCGCAACTTATTCACATGCATGGGTTTATACACAAAAAATATCACAAAAAGGTGGCTGGCACCTTTCCCGGAAAGGTGCCAGCCACCTTTTACGGTTTACGGCTTCAGCTTGCGCAGAATGCGGTCCTGAATCCAGTGCTGATCCCACCACTCGACCGGATTCACCATGTGGCCGTTTACGAGCATCGTGAAGTGCAGATGATCGCCGCCGGCAAGTCCGGTCATTCCGCTTCTGCCAATCTCCTCTTCCTTCTCAACCATCTGACCGGTCTTCACCCGGATGGACGACAGATGTCCGTACAGCGACTGCAACCCCATCCCGTGATCGATGATCACGCAGTTCCCGTAAATTCCCAGCTCGTCGGCGAACACGACCTTGCCGCGATTTGCGGCAACGATCTTCACGTTGGTGAGCGACGCCAGGTCAAAGCCGAGGTGCACCTGCTGATCGACCTCTTTCCCGTTGTAGATGTAGGTGCGCTGATCGGCGAAGGCGGACTCGACGGCGTTGTTACCGAAAGGATGAAATACGACGCCGCGCCAGAGGATCTCCGGCGACGACTCCTTGGCAAACGACGCGATCTTTGCCGCGTTCTTGCGCCGCAGGTCGCCGTTGATGACGAGGAACTTTGCGAGAGTGTCTCCCTCGGGCTTGACCTCGCTGGTTCCGGCGAGAATTGCGGGGACGACGCGATCGAGCAACTTGTCGTCGATCGGGATCTTGCTCTTCTTGAATGGTTTTGGAAACGTCGAGTAGTCGAAGTCGCCTCTCCCCGTGTTGCCGGCTTCATCGCGGGCGAACAATCGAATCGGTGTCTTCAGGTCCTGATCGTAGCGAAGCGCGAAGAACGCGATGCGAAGAGAGGGATCGTCGAGCTTGACGCCTTCAATCGTCGACGCACCGCTCGCGGGATAACCGGGGTACTCGAGATCGCCGACCAGCACGCCCGAGGTGACATCAGCGGGCGTGACGCGGTACACCACCATCTCAGAGCCGCCGAGATTGATGTAGTGCTTCGACGACACGATCGAGACCTGCGGGCGTTCGAGGCGGACCTGAATGTCGTGGCTGGCCGACGACTCGAGCGTGCGGAACCCGCGCAGAACGGCGCGAGATGCGGTGACGACAATCCGCGCCGGACCGGTTTTCAGATCGGGGATCTCCTGTTTGCCGACGGTGCGAGTCACGTGCAGCTTGTCCGGCCCATCGAGCTTGACACCGTCACCGGATGGCTGCCCATCGGTCATCTCGTAGAGCGTCGTCTGCTTGCCGTTCTGATCGAAGACGATTTTCAACGTCTTGAGATTTGCGCCTGGCGCTCCGACGACGACCTCGACCGGTGTGCTGACGCCGACAAACTTCTCCGGCTTCGCGATCTGAATTGAAGGACCGCCGCCTCGTCCCGCGACGACATAGGCCACGCCGGCGGCGAGCGCCAGGAGAAGGATGAGTCCGAAGAGATATCGCATCGGGCTTATTGTTTCAGAAAATCGCCGATCGTTCAGGTGGGTTTCTCGCTTTGCGACGACAGTGGCCGGCTTGACCCTTGTTTACAGCGACTGCTAACATTGAGGGTTCCTGTCAGGTCCGTGTGCCGGTATCGTCTAGGGGTCAGGACACGTGGTTCTCAGCCACGGGACCGGGGTTCGAATCCCCGTACCGGTACCAACCTTCCATCCCGTAAGCTATCAGTGACTTGTAGCGGCTTCCTCGGTGGGGTCTTCGCTATCCGCGAAGCTCGTTTCGATGGGATCTTGAAAGATTCTTGAAACTTTGTCCGTGGCTTCGATCTCTGGATCGAACGTCTTGCCTCCTTCCAGCCGCTCGACGGCGGCCTGCAATGCTTCCAGTCGCTGATTGTCGTAGCGCTCGGTGGTGAGGATCGACGCGTGACCGAGCAGGTCGCGCACTTGGGCGAGCGGAACGCCGCGCTCGACCAGCCGCGAGGCGTACTCGTGCCGCAGATCGTGCCAGTGGAGGTTGATGTCGCGAAACCGCTGCTGACAGTCCGCTGAGAGGTCCTTGTAGGCCCCCTTGCGCCAGCGCGGGTCGACGCCGTGTGCCTTGAGCACGGCTACGACCCACGCCTTCTTGAACGTCTTTAGGGGCTCTCCAGCCTCGTTGCTGAACACCGGGACTTCGTCGGCTTTGCGTTCGCCCGCACCGTCCAGCCGGAGCCATTCGAGCACGGCGAGTAAGCGGGCGGTTCCGATCGGGACGAGCCGAGTTCGTCGGCTCTTCGTCGTGGCGCCCCGAAGGGTGATCATCCGCCGCGTCCAGTCGATGTCGCCGAACCGCAACGCCAGCATCTCGCCGCGCCGCATGCCAGTGTCCAAGGCGGCGATGATCATCGACCGTAGGTGCGGTGACGCGACGGCCAGCAGTTGTGCCTCTTCCGCCTCGCTGATTCGCCGACGTCGCTTGTTGTCCTCGAGCTCCATCCGGATGAGCACTTCGGTGCCGCGTCGGAATGGCGTTCGATCGAGGTGCTCGCGGCCCACTGCCCAGTTGAGCATGTGGCGGAGAAGCCCCAGCGTCCGATTGATGGACGCCGGGGTAAGCCGTCTGCCGTCCAGACCGTTAACCACGCGCGGCTGTTTCAGGTCCGCGATGAAGTCGTCGATGTCGGCCGTCTTGATCTCCGCGATCGGTCGATCCCCGAACCGCTCGACCAACGGCTTCAGCCGGTAGTCGATGCTGCTGGACAGCGCGAGCCCCTTCGCGAGTACGTGCCGTTGCTTGTAGACGTCAGCAAACTTCGCGAACGTCATCGGCGAGTTGTCCGGAGGCGGATTGAGCCCTCGCTCGTCGAAGGTGCCGTCGCGGACTGCAGCTCGCAATTCATCCAGAGCTGTGTCGGCTTGTGCCTTCGACTCAATCTCGCGATTGGTCCATCTCGCCAGACTGACTCGCTTGCCGCGGAAGCTGC
>DASTVZ010000218.1:0-3278 GCA_035758845.1 Vicinamibacterales bacterium | reverse complement strand
TGGGGTTCTGGTCGCGACCAGACGGAACGCGTAGATCGCTCGACCGCTGTCCCCGCCCGTCGCTTCCTTCAATACTTTCGCCGCCAGCGCTCGCGCCGCTTCGAAGTATGCCTCATCATTCAACGTCGTCAAAGCCTGCAGCGGCGTGTTGGTACGGACGCGGCGAACGGTTGTGTGTTCCCGACTGGTGGCGTCAAACGTCATGAAACTCGGGTACGTCGCCGAGCGGCGAATGAACACGTAGAGTCCACGCCGGTAGCGATCCTCTCCTTCGCTCGTCATCCACTTGTCGCTGCTGTAGGGAATGTCCCAGATTCCGTCCGGTTGCGGGGGAAACACACTGGGTCCGCCGATTTTCCTGCTCAACAAACCGCTCGCCGCGAGAACACTGTCGCGAACCATTTCCGCTTCCATCCTGAATCGGGGGCCGCGTGCGAGCAGCCGGTTGTACGGATCGCGGTCGACCAGCGCCGATGCGGCGTCGGATGATTGCCGGTAGGTCGCCGACGACACGATCATTCGGTGGATCGCCTTCTGGCTCCACCCCTGATGCATGAACTCGGTTGCCAGCCAGTCGAGCAGTTCGGGATGCGATGGTGCGGCGCCCTGTGTCCCGAAGTCTTCACTCGTTTCGACGATGCCGCGTCCGAAGAACTGCTCCCAGGCACGATTGACTGCCACGCGAGCGGTCAACGGGTTCTCCTCGTCAACCAGCCAGCGTGCCAGACCCAGACGGTTCGGCATCTGATCGTCGCGAAGCGAGTGCAGCGTTGCCGGAACCCCCGCGTACACCTGCTCCCCTTTGTCCATGAAGCTCCCGCGCCGCCGTATGAACGCAGACGGCCGGTCGTAACCCGAACGCTCGCGCATCACAAGGGCAGTGGGAATGCCGAGTGCCTTGAGATCTTTCTCGAGCGCCGCGATTCGATCGCGAGTCGGTTTCAGCGATACCGCGACCGTTCGATAAAAAGTGGCGAGATCCTTTCGCTGCTGCTCCGTTCGCTCGGCGGCCGGCATTTCCAGAACCGGCCGAAGTCTCGCCGGGACTTCGACAATGCGTTGTGGTGACGCGCTCGAGGTGACCGACAGCCGGAAGCGGCCGAGCGATTGCCCGACCGCCGCGCCTTGATGCTTCAGGCGAATCGTCAGATGCCGCGCCGCCTGAAGCGGCTGTTCGAGCGTGAACACAATCTGCCGTGGCACACGTTTCTCTTCGCGGCTCGCATCGATGCGCCATCCCCGTGGCGCGGTCGCCCCACGAGGTAGCGTCTTTGGGAAGAAGGCGTCGAAATTCGTCCCGCCCACGGCTTCATCGGCTCGAATCGATTTGATCGGTGCAGGCGTTCCGCCGGCCTCGATCTCGATCCCGTTGATCTGAAAGTTGCCGTATGGGTCGCGTCCCGGCCCGCCTTTGGGCAGCGAGGGATCCGGCAACGCTTCGAGGCGAACCGCCGTGATCGACGGCAGCAGTGTGCTCGCTTCAACGATATAGACCGCCTCTCCCGGATTCGGCCCTGAGGCGAGAATCGATCGATCGTCTTGTGGAGTCAGGACGACGTCGCGATCCGCGCTGACCCGCTTCGGCGTCAGTACCTGCCACGCCGTTGTCGGCTCCAGCCGCATCTCCTGCTCCCACCCGGTCTGGGCACGCGCGAGCGTCGGTGTATCGGTCTTCAGCTTTGCCTGAAGTTTGTCGATTTCCTCCTGGATGGTTTTGCGTTTTGCTTCCTGTTCCGGCGTGGGCAAGTCGATCGTCGCTTCGAAGTATCGCGTCCCGTCGCCAAATGATTTCGAGTCGTAGTCGCTGTTCTGGAAGAACGCCATCATCCGGTAGTAGTCCTTCTGCGTGAAGGGATCGTACTTGTGGTTGTGGCACTGCGCGCACCCAAGCGTCGTCCCGAGCCAGGCGGTCGCGGTCGTGTTGACGCGATCGACGAGCATCTCGTACTGCGCTTCCTCCGGGTCGACTCCGCCCTCTTCATTCGTCATCGCATTGCGATGAAAGCCACTGGCGATCCTTTGATCGATCGTCGCGTTGGGAAGCATGTCACCAGCGATTTGCTCAACGGTGAACTGATCGAATGGCATGTCCTTGTTCAGCGCGTTGATGACCCAGTCGCGGTACTTCCACATGACGCGCGGTGAATCTTTTTCGAACCCCTGCGAATCGGCATATCTTGCAAGATCGAGCCACGGCCGCGCCCATCGCTCTCCGTAGTGAGGCGAGGCGAGCAGCCGTTCGACCAGCGCGCCATACGCAGCATCCTTCCCGTTGCGCTCGGCATCGGCGAGCACGGCCTCGACTTCTGTTGGTGACGGCGGCAGCCCGACGAGGTCGAGCGACACGCGTCTGACGAGGATCTCGAGCGGCGCTTCGGCCGATGGCGACAGTCCTTCCTTCTCGAGGCGGGCGAGAACGAAACGGTCGATTGGTGTTCGTACCCAGGCGGAATTTCGAACCTCCGGCAGCGCTGGACGCGCCGGACGCCGGTACGCCCAGTGCACGGGCTCTTCAGCTGGCGTCTGTTGTGCCGCCGTTGTCGGCGCAGGTTCAGTCGCCGGCCATTTCGCACCCTGATCGATCCACGCGCGAATCAACGCGATTTGCTCGGCCGACAGCGGATCCTCGTCCTTCGGCATGCGATCGTCGCCGTCCAACCCGAGTATCCGGCGGACGATGAGGCTTTGTTCGCTCTTGCCAGGAACGATGATGGGGCCGGTCTCTCCGCCTTTCACGATTCCCGCTGCCGAATCAAGACGCAGATGTGCCTTGGTTTTCTTCGTCCCGTGACACTCGTAGCAGTTCGCTTGCAGGATCGGCTGGATGTCTCGAGTGAAATCGACCGTTGTTGACAGCGCGGGAGGATTCTGGGCGGCAACGGAGACCGTCAACGTTGCCGCGACGGTCGCAATCGCGAGTCCCGTAAGGTGTCCGCTTCGCATGGCCGTGGGCATGGGCAGCCCTTTAGCTGCCCCAGTCAGGAGAGCGTAACACAGACTACGCCGGGCTATTCTCCTCTCAGCACGATAACCGGGTCGACACGCATCGCGCGTCGTGCAGGCAGGTAACTCGCCAGAAGCGCGACGGTTGCGAGAAAACTGGCGACACCAATAAAGGTAAGTGGATCGAATGGGCTGACCTTGAACAGCAGCGACCGCGCTGCCGGCATCGCAAGCCCAGCCAGCACGGCTCCGGTGATGATCCCGATTGCGGCGAGTACCAATCCTTGTCCGACGACCAGCCTCAGAATCTGAGGATTGCCCGCCCCCAGGGCGAC
>DASTVZ010000174.1:0-13755 GCA_035758845.1 Vicinamibacterales bacterium | reverse complement strand
AAAGAACCGCACGCCAGTTCCGCAGGGCCTCCGATAGCGATCGCTCGCCGCGCACGAGGTCCACGGCCGTGCCGATGGAACCGCGAACGAGGAAGCCAGCGAGCGTTCCATCGAACTTATGACGCCTGATGCCGAAAAAATCGACATCGTGCGTGAGACAGCACACGAATCGATAGTCGTGCGGTCGCGGCGGTATTTCGAGAAAAGGCACCCCGGATTCTGACAGCAGCTGCCGGAGCAGCGCGATGTGCAGCTCCAGCGTTGGAGTCAACGCGTCGGAGGGGGGTTGCCCTTGATTAAGGAGGAATCCAATTTCTGCGAACAGGTCGTACCCAATGCGGCGCACACGACGTGGGCCGAGCTGATGCGAATAGTCCAAGCCCCCGTCGTTGCCAACCAGAGTTCCTGTGCTTCGGTCGAATGTGGCAAGCGGGCCATAGATCGGCAGTTTCGAGTCCTGCCATGTGACGTCGAGTCGCTCGTGCAATCGAGGAGAGTGGCCCGACTCGAGGTCGATCGCCTGTGGCGTAGAGCCGTAAACGAGATAGACGTCCGCGTCCAGCCGATCCATCCGTCCGTCGGTGCAGAGCACGACCCGGTATTTTTCGGTCGACGTCGCGTGCTTCCACGGAGTCTTGAAGAGTTCGAAGAACTCCTCCGCGATTTCTCGCTCCCCATCCGCTACAGCCAGACCGATCATGTCAATATCGCGGCGGTCAGACAGAGCTTCGCCCTCTCACCTACATCCTCCGGGACCCGGCCGGCATGAAATGGAGCAGGAGAAGGGAAAGTCAGGATTCACCGGACCCCTCCCGACTCGAGCAAATATCCAGCCTGACCAATCCGTCCCCCTGTGAACCAAGTAACCCATTGAGGCTCTTGTAATTACGGTGTCCTTGCATCCCGCAATCAGGCCCAGATCCAGGTATTGTCATCTGTTAGGAAGACTTTTGGTTTCGATCTGGGGGTCTTTATGCGTCCTGCGGTTGGACATCTAATTCGCTGGAAGTTGCACGGTTTCCCGTCCAAGGCCCACTACGAATGGCCCCAGTTCACATTTCTTCGCAGGAATTCCTGTTTTTCGGCCGGTCCTGGACGTCCGAAAGAGGGAGGCGAGCTGTGACAGGAGGCAATCAAGTCAGGGCGCGTGCGACGTGTGCGCATCGGCCCTGACTGGCATTGCGAGCGTCGGGAATGTTAGAGGGAGATCACCTTTCCACGATCCTTGAGCGATTGCTCGGCGGCGTCGAGCAGCTGCACGATCCGAAGACCAGCGGCGCCATCGTTCATCGGAGTCCGATCGTTCACGATGCAGTCGATGAAGTATCCCAGCTCGACCTTGAGCGCTTCGGTCTGTTCACACTTCGGCGCCCAGACGTCGCCGGATCGGTAACTCACGAGGAGGTCGTAGACACCCTGGCCGCTCGTGATGTCGACGCCCTTGTCGTAAATCTTGATCTTCTCGTCCGGTTCCAGGTCGTTCCACATCAGCATCTTGTCTTTGCCGCCGATGAGCGTCGTCCGCACCTTGACGGGGGACAACCAGTTCACGTTGATGTGGGCAATGATGTTCCGCGGAAAGTAGACCGTGATGAACGCCATGTCGGCGAGGCCGTTGAGGTGCTTTGCACCAGTGGCCACGACCGCTTCGGGCTTCTCGTTGATCACGTAGTCCATGATCGACAGATCGTGCGGCGCAAGATCCCACACCACGCTGACGTCGTGCTGGAACAACCCGAGGTTGACGCGGGTCGAGTCGAAGTAATACAGAGGGCCCAGGGTGCCGGCGTCGATGATCTGGCGAATCTTCCGGACCGGTCCGCTGAAGAGGAAGGTGTGATCCACCATGATCTTCAGGTTCTTGCGCTCTGCCAGCTCGATGAGTTCTTCGGCCTGCTGCGGCGTCGACGTGAAAGGCTTCTCGACGAATACGTGCTTGCCGTTTTCGAGAGCGGCCTTGGCTAGATCGAAGTGGGTCCACACCGGTGTCACCACCGCGACTGCATCGATATCGGGTGAGGTCAGAATGTCGGCGAAGTCGGTTGTCACCGTGAGGGCGGGATAGACCTTCTGGGCGCGCTTCAGCGCGGCGGGATTCTTGTCGCAGACCGCCACAAGCTGGCAGTTGTCCAGACCATGGAAGTTGCGGACGATGTTCGGCCCCCAATACCCGTAGCCAATCACCCCGACCCTGACAGTCGACATTGCTTTCTCGCCGTCGGAGGTGTACTTGACGTCCGCGGTCGCCCGATCCAGAACCTGAACGCTCTTGCCGCTCATTGCTTCTCCTTCATTCGGTCGCGATCGACCGCAGCACTTTCGCAGGGTTTCCGACGACGATCGTGTTCGGTGGCACGTCGCGTGTGACGACTGCGCCGGCGCCTACGATTGCCCGCTCGCCGACGGTGATGTTTGAGAGGATCGTGGCGCCAGAGCCGATCGAGGCGCCCTTCTTGATCAAGGTCGTTTCCACTTTCCAGTCGCTACCAGTCTGGAGTTCGCCACTCGGCGTCGTCGCACGCGGAAACGAATCGTTCACGAACATGACGCCATGGCCGATGAAGACGTAGTCTTCGATCGTCACGCCCTCACAGATGAAGGTGTGACTCGAAATCTTGCAGCGGCGGCCGACGGTGGCGTTCTTTTGAATCTCGACGAATGCGCCGATCTTGGTCTCGTCTCCGATTTCACAGCCGTACAAATTGATGAAGCGTCCGAGCTTGACCCCTCGCCCGAGCTTGACGTCGGCCGTCACGCAGGCGTACTCGTTCGCGGGCACACTCTCACCAGGCTTTGACACTCAAACTCCGTCAGCAAATGTGGAGAGCACGGTAATCAGCGGTCGCCCGTTGCAGTGAGGGCGATCGGGACGTTCAGCAGGCGCCTTTTCCCATGATGACGGCGCGCGGCGTCGCGAGCAGGATCTTGATGTCGGTCCAGACGGACACCTTCCGCGCGTAGCGGAGATCGAGGCGAACCATCTCATCAAACGTGGTGCGGCTCCTGCCGGTGACCTGCCACAGTCCGGTGATTCCCGGTTTTGCCTCGAGAACGCGACGGCGGTGCCACGGCGCGTACTTCTGCACCTCGTATTCGAGCGGCGGACGCGGCCCGACGAGCGACATATCGCCGCGCAGCACGTTCCACAGCTGCGGCAGCTCATCGAGGCTCGTCTTGCGGAGGAAGTTGCCGATCGGCGTGATCCGCGGGTCGTTCGTCAGCTTGAACACACCCTGGGCCTTTTTCTTTTCCTCATCGCTCGCAGTGATGAACCAGCTGACATACTGCTGATGGATCGCGCTGTCCGCGTTCACGTGCATCGATCGGAACTTCAGCATCGTGAAAGGCCGAGCCTTCTCACCGATACGTGTCTGCTTGAAAAAGACCGGACCTGGCGACTTCAGTTTGACGAGCGCAGCGATGAGCAGAAACAACGGCGAGAGAAGCGTCAGCAGCACGGCACTGCCTGCGATGTCGAGTGCCCGCTTGAACAAGTCCTGAACCCGGACGCGTGGCTCGCGCCGAATTGCCTTCTCCAGCAGCGGCTTGACCGGCCACAGGCCCGTTTGGTCAAGCGTCTCCGCCGGGACGGCGTGGACGTGCAGCTGCAGCGCAATTGCCGATGCCGCTCGTGGATCGAGGCGCTTGGCGAGCTCGCCGCGGACTCGGGACTCGAGGTCGAGAGCGACCGCCGAGGCATCAGCGCTGATGTCGGGAACGATGAGGCCGATAGTGGCGTCTTGTTCGAACCATCCGAGCACGTCCGTGTCCCGTTTGGCCGTCGTCAACGCCTCGATCGCCTCGTCCCATCCGGAGTGAACCGGGACCGCGCTCTGGCTAAGCAAAAGGACGATGAAGGGGTGGTTCGAGCGATCGGCGCGTTTGCGCTCGCGCACGAGAACCGTCCTGAACACGGCGTCGTTCATGACCTGTCGCCAGGTATTGCGCGGGTCCGTCGTGCGCACGTGCGCGCTCCGATCGATATCGGAGCGGCGGAGTCCGAGCGTGCGATCCGGCGAGAGCTCGAATTCGGCCAGCAGGGCGTCACTGTGCCGGATGAATCGCCAGCCGCGCGCGCCCGAGCGCTCGAGAGTACCGAGTCCAAAGATCGTCACTGTGCGGACCCTACGGGTAACTGATAGACGCGAACCTGAAGCCCGGAGGCGATGGTCGACGGAAGGGCAGACCCGAGAGCGCCGCTCACACGACCGCGAATCTCCTCGGGCACGTCAACGTGCGCCGTATCTTCCACGTGCGTCAGCACGGCTCCCGCGACCCGCCCTTCGTGGTACCACCCAATCACGTCGGTATCGCGCAGGCACTCCGCGAGACCTTCGAAAAGCCTGTTGGCGATCGTTGGATCTATGCGGCCCGTCATCTGCGTCGACTGCAGATCAACGAGAAGTAGGAGAAACGGCCGATTGGAAAGCTCCGAGCGCTTCCGCTCGTGTCCGAGGAAATAGCGGAACGCTTCCTGGTTGTACGCGTTATCCAGCTTCACGTCGCGTGCGAGATCGTACGACCCGTGGTCAGTGTCCTCCGGAATTCGCAGGACTGAATCGTTTACCAAAAGCCCTTGGTTACGAGCGCTCAAAGCCATGCTGACTGACTCACCTGCCGTTCACAACGCCCGTGCGCGTCTGACACGGAATCCGATGGCGACCCCGTTTGCAGCTCGGAGTGCGCGGATCTTGGTGTCGCTGTTTCGGCGTGTGCGGTTGTGCAAAGGAATCGCCATGCCGGTGATTCGTTCGCCGCGAGCACAGCTGGAGAAAAGGTCAATCGTCTCAACGAGTTGCTATGACGATCGTGGCCGAATACCGTGTTGCCTCGATCGACAGTCGCGCCAATGGAGACGAAAAGTCAGCGCGACGCAGGACTTCTTCAGGGTGTTACACGTTCGGCGACGGCCGGCGTCTGGTATTCACGCGGGTCGCGGAGCGACGGGAGGTAATCGCGAAGAAGCGGTACTACGGCATCCGCGAACTGCAAGACGCGCTGCTCCGCTCCCTCGGTGTCCTCTCCTGCGCGCCCCCGCCATTCGATCATCACGAGCGCGGCGTTCGTTCGTCCTCGCGTGAACCCGTCCCAAAGCGTGTAGCCCTTGGCGAGATACAGATTCGAAAGAATGCGTCCGTTGACGTCGTACCAGAAGACCAGTCCCGCCCGGTTGCCCGCCTTTGTCTGAAGGCTCCGATTGATTTCGACGCTCTCGGAAGTCAGAGGCAGCCGGATCGTCGAGAACACGCCGGCGCCGATGCGACCGTCGGTCAGTTCTTTGCCTTGGATCTGATACCGGTGGTATCCCACATAGAGGCGAACCGTCTCGCCCGATGGGTGACGATAGGCCCGAACCAGTTCGTCATCCGCACCAGCAAGGCGGAATCCTGACGCCGAATCTTCGGTTGCATCGGCTGACCACCCGTCGATCTGGGCGGGCAACGTTCGAAAGTCGGCGGTGAGGTGAACGCCCGGTGGGTGGAACGTCGCCCGGAACAGAGCGGCGCCGACCAGCACTGCCACGATCGCAAAGTCGAGCGAGGCTACCCGCGGAAACCGAAGTGCTTCCGCACCGCCGGCGGCGCCGGAGGTGCGATCGGTTTCGGGTTGCGCAGGCTTCGTCGGCGTGAGGAGTGACAGGCATCCGAAGATCACCGCGTACCCCACGAGCGATACCGTCAGTCCTTCCGCGAGATGAAGGACGGCGATGCGTCCGTTGCTCAATTGGTGATAGCTGAGAAATCCAACGAGTGCGATCCGTACACCGTTGCTCAAGTAGGCCACTGCCACCGAGATTGCGATCAGCGTGATGCGCCGCAAATAGCCGTTCAGCCAGACATACGACGCTGCCAGCGCCATCGTCACGATCGAGATGAGCTGATTGACACCGCTGCACTCGCGCAGGACTTCGAGCGTCACGTTCGGCAAAACCAGCAGCCTGTGGTCCTGAATAGCCGGTACCTGGGCAAGATGGAGGAGTCGCAGAGCGATCGCCGCGGACAGCTGCTGACTCGGCACTTGAAGCTCCGCGATCGCGCGATCCCAGATTGGGACCGCAAGGATCAAGTACGCGATCGGAAACCAAGCGAGTCGAAGGACGCTGCGCCCGAAGAGCAACAGCGTGGCGCCGAGCGCCGTGACGACAATCGACACGGCTTCGACCGCTTCCATTGCCCCGAGATGGCCGATTAGCAGAATCGTGACTCCGAGTGCCGTCACCGAGCCGCCGAGCACGTAGTCCGGGCCGCGTGAAACCGACCGGAGCGCCGCTGAGCGTGCCCAAAGCATGTACGCACTGATCAGCGGGACTGCGAATCCGTACGAGTACAAATAATTGTTGGACCAGGCCCGCACGATCGTCGCGAGCACGCCTGCATAGCACAGGAGTAGAGCGGCGATGACAGTGGCGATGAGAACGTTCTGTGATTTCGAGCTGGGCATTAGTCCGACCCCGGGGCATAGCTTCGCCCTCTCGCTTACAGCGAATGGAGCGGCGCGCGAGGCTTGCGGCGAGAAGAGTGGGAGGGGGCATTGCGTTAGTTCCCCGTTCCCATGAAGACTCGGAGCAAAGATGTGTCCGGCTGCGGCCGCGGGCGCACACTGAGGGAAAGTAGCTTTCGAATCAGAGTTTTGGCGGAGAGGTCGTGCCCGGGTGACAAGAGCCCTACGACCGATGCCTCCGTTTCGTTAAACTTTTATCGCGCGTTGAGGAGACTTTTGCAGCCGCAGGTGATGACATCAGCTCGAGGGCGACGTCGCGTTCCGATTGGTAGCGATCGCCGCGTCCAGATAGTCGCCGCGACGGCGAAAAAGTCTCGAATCGGCAGACTAAAGGTCGTCGCTCGCGACCTTTGGGGTCGATCGTGACCCGGTGCACGACATCCTCTTCTCTGTGTTCCTTCAGATGTGCAAACGCCGTCGATCGAATGTTCGTGGCATGTGTTGTGCGTTGACGAGCGCGCATATCACCCGACATGAGTGTCATTAAGGAACAGATACCAGGGGACACTGTACCGATCTCCTCCCCCGCGATTGATGCGATTCTGAATATCTGGAACGAGCATCTCGAGGTGGCGCGTGCGCTGCCCAGGCTGGCTGCGGACGTCGCGACCGCTGTCGATCTGATCGCACGATCGCTGGCATGCGGAGGGGCCTTGATGCTGGCGGGCAACGGTGGATCGGCCGCCGACGCGCAGCACATCGCCGCCGAGCTCACGGGCCGCTTCCTCAAGGATCGACGGGCGCTGCGCGCCCTGGCGCTTCATGCCAACGGCTCGGCCCTCACTGCCATCGGGAACGATTACGGGTACGACGAGATCTTTGCCCGCGAGCTGTCGGCGCACGCGCGGCCCGGCGACGTCCTCCTGGCAATCTCGACTAGCGGCAACAGTCCCAACATTCTCAAGGCGATCCAGGCGGCTCGCGAATACGGCGTCGTGGTCATCGGGTTGACCGGCGAGTCGGGTGGAAAGATGCGGAGCGTGTGCGACCTGTGTCTGTGCGCGCCGTCCGACCGGACAGCCCGGATTCAGGAAATGCACATCACTATCGGCCACACACTGTGCCAGCTGCTCGAAGAGAGGCTCTGCTGATGCGGTCGCTGCCGCTGCTGCGCGAAATCGCGTTCGACTGTCGATTTTTCCTCGGCGACCGGCCCTGCAAGTGGCACAAGGCGACTGGCGTCCTGTGTCAGTGTGAGCACTACGAGGCGATCACCGAGCGCCTTCTGATCATCAAGCTGGATGCGATGGGCGATGTCCTGCGGACGACGGCCCTGCTTCCCGCATTGGCGGCTGCTCACCCGAGGGCGACGATTACGTGGATTACGAGGCGAGAGTCGCGTCCGTTGCTCGAACGGAACCCGTATGTCGATGAGATTCTGAACTACGGTGAGGACGCGCTCGTGCAACTTCAAGCGCGAACGTTCGACCGTGTAATCAATCTCGATGCTGGCAAAACGAGTGCGGCGTTGGCGACCGCGGCGAAGTCCTCGAGGAAAGACGGATTCATCCTCGATGCCCGCGGCGTCGTCCAGGCGACCAATCCGGCTGCCCGCCATTGGCTGCAGCTCGGCGTGTTCGATGATCTGAAGCGCCAGAACGTCAGAACCTATCAAGACTTGATGGCCGAGATCGTCGGGCTGCAGGGTTGCGCTCACCGCTATGTCTTCGAGTTGAGCGACGAGGAACGCACGCGTGGTCGCGCGCACCTGGAGCGGCTCGGCATCGATCCGGCCCGCCCCGTCATCGGGTTGAATACGGGCGCCGGAAGACGATGGGAACTGAAGCAGTGGCGTGAGGACGGCTACCTTGATCTGATCGAGAGGCTCGGGCGGAAGCATGACGTCCAGTTTCTTCTGCTCGGTGGGCCCGAAGAACGCGAACGGCATACGCGGCTGCAAAGGCGTTCCGCTGTTCCCCTGTTTGACGGCGGCTGCGACAACCCGGTTCGAACATTTGCCGCGCTAGTGGCGTCCTGTGCCCTCGTCATCACTGGCGACACACTCGCGATGCACCTTTCGCTCGCGCTTGGCCGGCGCACGATCGTACTTTTCGGACCGACGAGTGCATCGGAAATCGAGATGTACGGGCTTGGCGAAAAAATTACGCCTCGGATGGAGTGCCTCGGCTGCTACAAACAGGCGTGCGATTTCGTCCCGAACTGCATGGACCTCATTTCGACCGACATGGTCGAGGCCGCCGTGGATCGGCAGCTGGCTGTTGCGGTTCCTGTCGCCACCGTTAGAAGTGCGGGCATGGTCCGATGAATATTGAACTGCTGTCGCGTTTCGGAGCCACGCGCGTGCTCGTGCTTGGTGATGCGATCGTCGATGAGTATCTGTCCGGCGACTGCTCGCGATTATCGCCGGAAGCGCCGGTACCGGTTCTGCGGGTAAAGACATTGCGCCAAACGCTTGGCGGCGCGGCGAACACCGCGGCCAACATCACCTCCCTCGGCGGCAACGCCCGGCTCATCGCCCTCACCGGCGAGGACGCCACGGGCGAACGTCTTTCGGCCTTGTGTCAAGACGTCGGAATCACGCTGGTTCCGGTTCACGACGGCCGGGCGACGTTGCGCAAGGCTCGCGTCGTAGGGCAGCACCAGCAGCTGGTGCGGCTGGACTTCGAGGACAGTCATCCGATCGATGCGGCAACCGAAGCGCGCGTGATGGCTCTCGTTCGCGAGCATCTCGATGCCTGCGACATCGTTGTACTCTCGGACTACGCGAAAGGGCTTCTGACCGAGCCGATCTGCAGGTTCGTGATCAGCGAGGCGCACGCGCTCGACAAGCTCGTGATTGCTGACCCGAGACCCGAGCACCGCGCATTCTACCGGCACTGCGATTACCTCACGCCAAACTGGAAGGAGTCGCGTGGCTTGCTCGGCTTACCCGAGGAGCCACCCACAGGCGAACGGATCGAAGAGACAGGCCGGGCGCTCGTTCGTGATCTCGATATCAATCTGCTGCTGACACTTGGTCCTGGCGGCATGGCCTTTTTTGGCCGCGATGGACACGAGCATTTCTCGGTGCCGACCGAAGCCCGCGAAGTGTTCGACGTCAGCGGCGCCGGCGACACGGTCGTCGCGACATTCGCGCTGGCGCGAGGCGCCGGAGCGTCGCATGCCGAGGCCGTTGCCCTGGCCAATCGCGCTGCCGGTGTTGTGGTCGGGAAACTCGGGACCGCTACGGTCACCCCTCAGGAGCTGCTCGGGACTCAAGGTGATGCCTCGAGGCTCGTTCCTCGTCGGGAGCTTGCGATTCTCGCCGACGCGCTACGCGCCAAAGGCAAACGCATCGTGACCGTCAACGGATCATTCGATCTGCTCCATGCCGGTCATCTGCACATCCTGCGCGAAGCAAGTCGTCAGGGCGATACGTTGTTGGTCGGACTCAACAGCGATGCGTCCATCCGCAGTTACAAGGGACCGGATCGACCGCTGATTCCTCAGGCTCAGCGAGCCGAAATGCTCCTGGCGCTCCGTTTCGTTGACTACGTACACATATTCGATGAGTCCGAACCGATGCCTTTCCTCGAGGAGGTCCGCCCCGACGTGCACGTGAACGGTGCGGAGTACGGCGAAGACTGCATCGAGGCGCCCGTGGTGAAACGCTACGGCGGCCGAATTCATCTGGTCGATCGCATCGGGGGATTGTCGACGAGCCAGCTCGTGGCACAGTTGTCAGCAGTGACCGCCACGAGCAGGAGCCTCCCCGACCGCTCGACGGTTCTGGACCCATGGTGACGGATCCGAGTGTGAAGAGCCTCTCCTCGAACGACCGGCGCGGACGGCTGGTAAGTACCGCCTTCTGGGTGATCGCGATTCTCGCGACCGCCTTTGCCTGGGCGGGACTGTCACTCAAGGACCTGCTCGCCGCCTTCTCTTTCTGAGAGCGGACTGGCGCGGCGGCCCGCAAGCGAGGCCCGCCATTCCGGACCCCAATGCTGCCGACCATCGCGCCCTCAACCAGCGCGCCCCGTACCGTTCGTCTCGCATCGGTCGATGCGTATCGCGGGCTGGTGATGTTCCTGATGCTTGCCGAGGTGCTGCACACGTGCGACGTGTCGGCCGCACTTCCCGCATCCCGGTTCTGGCGGTTCTTGTGTTTCGAGCAAACGCACGCCGCATGGGTCGGTTGTTCGCTCCACGACCTGATTCAGCCAAGCTTCTACTTTCTGGTTGGCGTTGGCCTGTTCCTCTCGATGCAGCGCCGGATGTCCTCGGGTCAGACCCGCGCATCACTGGCCTGGCACGCGATCGCGCGATCGCTGACCCTGATTCTTTTGGGAATGTTCCTCGTTGCGGTGCATCCGCGGCAGTGGGTCTGGAACTTCGTCGACACGCTGACGCAGATCGGTCTCGCGTATCCCTTTTTGTTCATCATCGCGCTTCGGCCGAAACGTGATTGGTACATCGCGCTCGCCGGGATTCTGTTTGGCTACTGGCTCCTTTTCGCACTCAGCCCGCTGCCGTCGTCCGACTTTGATTACGACCGGGTCTTCGTGTCGACGGAATGGCTCTCGCGTCACGGCTTGCACGGCTTCGCCACGCACTGGCAGAAGAATGCGAACGTTGCGGCTGCCTTCGATCGCTGGTTCGTCAACCTGTTTCCAGCAGATGTCTCTCACGCCGGCTACACCAGTGGGCTGACGACCCTCAACTTCATCCCGTCAATCGCGACGATGATCATCGGCCTGCTCGTCGGGGACTTCCTGAAACGCGAAACCGCAACGATTCAGCGGCTGTTGACGCTGGCAGTTTCCGGCGTGGTGCTGATTGGCGTCGGCTGGGGGCTTGGCGCGCTCGGGATTTGCCCTGTAGTGAAAGCAATCTGGACCCCAAGCTGGGTACTTTTCAGTGGCGGCTGGTGTCTCCTGTGTACTGCAGCGCTGTCGGCGCTCGTCGATATTGGCGGGTTGAGCTGGCTACTGTTTCCTGTCATCGTGATTGGATCCAACTCGGTCGTCGCCTACAGCATGTCTCACCTGTACCCATCGTTTGCCTTCAACAGCCTGCGGCGGCTCGTTGGTACTGTGCCGTTCCAGATCTTTGGACTTTCGTACGAACCCTTCGTGTACGGCAGCGCCGTGCTCACGATGTATTGGGTCGCTCTGTACGTCTTGTACCGGCAACGTGTCTTCGTAAGAATCTGAGGGTTGTCGGTATGACAGACGCGGCACTGCAGCGTCGCCACAACGGACAAAAGTAATCTCTGACGCCGACAAAAGTCCTTGCAACAGCTATCCACAACCGGGATCGACGCGCACCAAACGCCGTTCGGTACTCACAGAATCTCCCAACCTGACACGCATTTGCGGCGATTGCGCCGAGTGGCCGACCCTTTGCTCGTTGTGCGGAATTGCGTCCCTTCGTCCGTCTTCCCCCAAGCGTGGTCGTGCTCCGAAAGGATCTGCCTGACGTGATCGGATCAGTCCGTCTTCTGAGAATCCTGCGCGTTGCACTTATCACTGTGTTCGGTGTCGGTCTCATCGGAACCTCGAACAACACGCTATTTGCCCAGTCGACCATCGCATTCGTGCAGGGCAATTACGCGGCTCCGCAGAGTCCTCAGGCGTCGGTCGCGGTTACCTACACTGCCGCGCAAATCGCTGGTAACTTCAACGTCGTCGCCGTCGGCTGGAATGACACCGTTGCTCAGGTCCAGAGCGTCGTAGACTCGCGCGGAAACACGTACGTCAGAGCCGTTGGTCCGACGGTCCGGAGCGGGTTGGGAACTCAGAGTATCTACTATGCGCCTGGCGTGGTGGCGGCGGCCGCGGGCGCGAATACCGTCACGGTCACGTTCAACACTCCAGCTCAGTACGCTGACATTCGCATTGCCGAATATCGCGGCATCGATCCCATCACGCCGGTAGATGTAGTGGCCGCGGCTACGGGGGGCAGCAGCCCTAGCAATAGTGGCGCGGTTACGACCACTAACGCGAACGACCTTCTGGTTGGAGCCAATTTGGTTTCGTCGCTGACGACGGCCGCCGGCAGCGGATTCACCAGCCGGATGATCACTTCGCCCGATGGCGATATTCTCGAGGATCGCATTGTCACGGCGACGGGCAGCTACAACGCGACTGCGATTCTGACCGGCGGCAACTGGATCATGCAGATGGTTGCGTTCCGCGCGGCGGGGAGTCCGGCGGATACGCAGGTACCGACGGCGCCGAGCGGGCTGACAGCGACCGCGGCGTCGGCCACCCAGATCAACCTGGCGTGGACCGGGTCGACCGACAACGTTGGCGTAACCGGTTATCTGATCGAGCGCTGCCAGGGTGCCAGTTGCTCGACGTTTGCGCAAATCACGTCGGTCGCGACGACGTCGTTCAACAACACGGGCCTGACAGCATCAACCAGCTACAGCTATCGCGTTCGCGCGACGGACGCCGCCGGAAACCAGAGTGGCTATTCGAACGTCGCCAGCGCCACGACGCCCGACACACAAGCTCCGACGGCGCCAGGCGGGCTGACGGCGACGGCCGCGTCGACCACCCAGGTCAATCTCGCGTGGACGGGGTCGACCGACAATGTCGGCGTCACGAACTATCTGATCGAGCGCTGCCAAGGCGCCGCGTGTTCGAACTTCGCGCAGATTGCGACCTCGACGGTGGCGAGCTACAGCGATGCGAGCGCGGCCGCATCGACGACCTACAACTATCGAGTACGTGCGACCGACCTCGCCGGCAATCTTAGTGGCTATTCCAACACCGCGACGGCAACGACCCCCGCGACGCCGGATACGCAGGCACCGACGGCGCCGAGTGGGCTGACCGCGACCGCGGCATCGAGCACGCAGATCAATCTAGCGTGGACGGGATCGACCGACGACATTGCGGTCACCGGTTATTTGATCGAGCGGTGCCAGGGCCCGAGCTGTACGACCTTTGCGCAAATCACGTCGGTCACGACGACGTCGTTCAACAATACGGGCCTGACGGCATCGACTAGTTACAGCTATCGAGTTCGCGCGACCGACGCTGCTGGAAACCAGAGCGGGTATTCGAACACTGCCAGCGCGACGACGCAGCAACCGCCCGACACGCAGGCACCGACGGCGCCAAGCGGCCTGACGGCGACGGCGGCGTCGAACACGCAGGTCAATCTCGCGTGGACGGGATCGACGGACAATGTCGGCGTCACGAACTATTTGATCGAGCGCTGCCAGGGAGCGGCGTGTTCGAACTTCGCGCAGATTGCGACCTCGACGGTCACAAGCTACGCCGACACCAGCGCGGCAACGGGAAT
>DASTVZ010000122.1:0-15110 GCA_035758845.1 Vicinamibacterales bacterium | reverse complement strand
AAGTTGGACTTCCGGCTCAAGTTGGACTTCCGGCTCAAGTTGGACTTCCGGCTTAAGTTGGACTTCCGGCTAAAGCCGGAAGCTACAGCTTTTCTTGGTGGCTTCCACCTTTAGGTGGAAGATCATGCGCCCGATCGGGTGGCTTTCAGGAATGCCAGCAGGTCCGCGAGCTCCTCACGCGAGAGCTGATCGACGAGCCCCTGCGGCATCAGCGACACGGTGCCGGGCTGCATGTCGACGATGTCACGGCGCGGAATGCGCGTTTCATCGCGTTCGGTGGCGAGCACGATCTCGTCGGGCAGATCGTTGTTGCGAAGCACACCGCTGTGCACCTCTCCCGATCGCGTCCTGACCACGACCGGCTCGTAGCCGCGGGCGAAGCTGGCACTCGGATACAGAATGGCCTCGAGCAGATCGCGCTCGCTGCGGACCTGGCCGATTCTCGTGAGGTCGGGTCCGATCCGGCCGCCCATGTAGCCAATGGCATGGCAGGAGTAGCAGGTCGCCTTGGTACTGTTGAAGACCACCTGCCCGCGCGTGATGTTGCCCCCTTGCAGGGTTGGAAGCAGCGTTTCGAGCCGGCGAATCTGGTTCGCGGTATCGACCGTGAGCGATTCGAGCAGCGCGTCTGCTTCCTTCCGCACTGATTCCGGATACTTCGAGAGAAGTGGCCGCAGCACCTCGCCGCCGACACTCGACTTGACCTTCGACTGCTTCAGCGCGCCGATCATCGCGACCCCAACGGCTTCGTCGTTCCCGCTCGCGTAAGCGCGTAGCAATCGCGGCAGTTCGAGCGGGCCGGCGGTCTCGAGCGCTGACGCTAACGACAGCAGTTGCGCCCGGTCGAGCGTGGACCTCTCCAGTAGAGCCGCCGCCGTCGATCGCACAGCGATCGATTGACTTGGTTCGAGCGCAGACTTCAGAAGATCGAAAACCGCCGGCTGTGTCGCCGCCGAAGGATCCTGCATGGCCGCGACCGCATCGACCCGCGTGTCGATCGGGCGCGCGGTGTCACGAGCAACGTGCAGCAGAGCAGACTGCAGCGGCGAACGCGCGTCCTTTGCGAGAGGTATTGATCGCGGGACGGAAATGGCGAGCGCGACGATGTCCTTGTCGGCGCTGGTCAGCGCAGATTCGATCGGCGCAACCCAGGTGGGTGGTAGCGTCTTCACTCTCGTCCGCGCAACACTGGCCATGATGCCAAGGGCGGCCAGCCGCTCATCCTTCGAGGTCACGCGGGTCAGCGTGTTTGCGACGAGCGCCTGGATGGCTGCGTTGTCGCCGAATTGCACGAGCTTCTGCTCTAACTCCTGGCGCTCGGCGGCGCTCAGGCCGGTTCGCGAGAGTTTCGCATTGAAGAATGTGGCGAGCGCGTCGCCCCAGTCAGGATGGCGACTCGCAATCCACCAGCCGGTCTCCTTGAGCAGTGCGTCTGACGAATCAAGGAGTGGCAGCACGATGTCGGGCGGCAACGTTCGGCGATCCATCTGATCCAATGCGATCAGGGCAGCCCGGCGTGAACGTGGCGACGAGGCCTGAAGTCCGGCCGAGGTGGATTGCGGATCGTTGATCTCGATGAGCGCGTAGGTGACGGAATGCTCGAGCACTCGATCGAGCGGCGAACCGGCAAGCGCAATCAGGTCGGGGATGGCTTTCGGGTCGCCAATGCGGCCCAGTGCCTCGGCGGCGGCGCGCTGAATAGAGGGCACATTCGATTTCAGCGTCTCTCTCAGTTGGGTCACCGCGCCCGTGTCGCGTAGCAAGCCGGCGGCGTGAATCGCTGCATGCCGCACCGTTTCATCCGCATCGGAAAGCCCGGCTCTCGTCGCGCGACGCGCCTCAGTTCCGTCTATGCGCGCAAGTGTCCACACGGCATTCCGCCGCGCGTCACTGGATGGCGACGTTCTCAGCACCTCATTTACTGCGGAGATCGCATTGTTTCCACGACTGGCCAACTCGCGAATAGCGCGATTCTGAACGGCTGTTCGCTCGTCCTTCAGCAACGCCGTCAGACGTGCGGGCGCCATTGTCTTCCACGGGAGCGAGCGACCTCGGGGATCCTGAACTTTCGGCGCACCCTGGCGGCGGACGCGATAGATCCCGCCGAGCACGTCGGGCTTGGCGAGCTGCGAAGTCGGACAACAGAGTTTGTACCAGGCGCCTGTGTCGACCACGAGGAGGCTGCCATCGCCATCCTCCAGGACGTCGGTCGGGTGAAAGTCGCGATCTTCTGAGGTCAGAAAGTCAGAGTCTCGGATCGTGAACGTTGCGCCGGACGGCTGCAGCACGTGCCGAGTCACCTTGCGCATGTTGAACATCGCGGCGAAGAAGTTGTCTCGATAATCGTCGCCAAACGCACGTGAGCCGTAGCGCGTCAGCCCTGCGGGAACCGCGGGTCCGAGTTGCGAGAGGATCGGCATCAGATCGCCGGTCCGCGTATGCCCGTCGATCACCCCGTGCACTTTGCCGTACAGTCCGCCGTAAATAGCGTGAATGATCCCGTCGCGTTTACCGAGTTGCGGCTGTTCCACGAACGTCGATGTCAGAATGCGCTCGCCACTGTTGGTGAACGCGACGTCGACCGGATTGTCCATGCCGCCGGTCATCACGACATCGATGGCCGGATCACCCGGCTTCCGTCGGAGGATGTGCGACGCACGCGTGACGAGCGGGGTTCTGCCAGGCCGCTCCAACGTTTGTTCCGCGAACGCCCCCTTCGTCCAGTAGATCCACCCGTCGGGCCCGAGATACGGCCCGTGTAGATCGTTCGCGCACCCGGTCAGCGTCTTGCCCTGCCACCACTCTTCGCGCGTATCCGCGACGCCGTCGCCGTCGGTGTCGGTCAACTTCCAGATGCTCGGTGGCGCCGACACGTAGAGCGACCCATCGAACCACATCGTCCCTTCGGGGAACATCATCTTGTCGGCAAAGACGACGCTCTTGTCGTAGCGGCCGTCGCCATCGACGTCCTCGAGCCGCACGATTCGATGCGGCCGATCTTCCAGTTGCTTTTCAACTTTGTCGTTCGACCCCGACGAGTCGGCCACGTATAGCCGGCCTTCGTCGTCAAAGTCTGCGACGATTGGCCGATTGACGAGCGGGGGACCGGCGACACGCTCCACGGTGAACCCGGGAGCCACGGATAGGACCGGTGGAGATGCGGTTGCCGATTGTGACTGTGCCTGCGGCCTGGTGAGGGTAATGCCGGTGGCGGTGATAATGAGACTCACGATAATGAAGCCGCTGGTGCTTCTCATGTACTCCTCGCCACTGATAACACCGAAGATTAAGCCACGGAAAAACACGGAACAACAGGGATGATTAAGCCACGGAAAAACACGGATAAACACGGATAAGATCCGTGTTCTTCCGTGTTCATCCGTGGCTAATTGTATCCGTGTTCTTCCGCGGAGGTCCTTATGGGTTAGCGGCGGGCTTGGCGGCGAAATACTCTTTGCGAGCTCGCACGTTCAACCCTTTGCGGTTCACGCGCACGTCCAGCTTGTGCATCTTGTCATCGAGCCTCAGTGGTTCGAATCCGAGCGCGTATTGCCGATGGAGCTCGTCGGCCACCCCGGCGAAGGTCGCGGCGAGGTTCTCGCTGCGGTTCAGTTCGAAGTAGCCGCCACCGGTGTCCTCCGCGATTCGCGCGAGCCCGGGATCAGGGCGCACCGAAGTCATCGATCCGCCCATCGACCCCATGCCGCCGCGAGGATTCGGGCCCATGAGCACGGTCGTCTGAAGACCGATCGCATACACCATGACGTCGTCGCGCTGGGCGTCGCGCATCACGTCCATGATGCTGCGGTTGTTCAGACTCATGTTCGGGGCGTCGCCGCCGTCGCTGAACACCAGCACGACCTTTCGGCCTTCACGTCCGCGCAGCGCCTCGACCGCCATGCCGAGCGCGTTCCAGAGGGGCGTCGGCCCGATCACCGGCTGTCCGGAACGCAGGATTCGAATCAGCGTACCCTGATCGCTGGTAAAGCTCTCCGGCTGAATGACAATCCGTTCGGCGAAGGTGCCGATGCGCGCGGTATCGCCAGGTCCGAGACTCTTGATGAAGGCTTCGGCCGCGTGTTCAACCAGCCCGACGTTGCCACGCATGCTGCCGCTGTGATCGAGCATCATGACAACGCTGACCGGCTGCACCTCGGTCGAGAAGACGGTTATCGGTTGCGGCTTTCCTTCATCGCGTATCTCAAACGCATCGCGCGTCAGATCGGTAACCAGTCGTCCGTCCTTCTGCGCCACCGTAGCGTAGACCGCGACCGTGCGGGCGCCACTGCGGAATGTCGGTTGTTGGGCCACGGACATGGCCGCGGAGAGCAGGACTGTTGCGAGTGACGCGCAGAGCTTCATTGACTACCGTGTGCGGCGGGCAGGCGCTTCTAATCATCGCACGCCACGGAAGAACACGGAAGACAACGGCCACGGAAGAACACGGAAGAACACGGAAGACAACGGCCACGGAAAAACACGGACAAACAGGGACAAACACGGAAAAACACGGAAGTGATCCGTGTTCATCTGTGTTCTTCCGTGGCTAATTTGTCCGTGTTAATCCGTGGCTTGTTGACGTGCGATGGGGTTGGGGGCCGTTCGCACGACCCCCAAGCTCCGTTGTAACCGTGGCTTAAAAGATGTACTTCACGCTGAACTGTCCCTGCGTTCCCGGCTGCCAGAGGTCCGCCTTGCCGTAGCGTGGATCGAAGGCGTTCTGGCCGGACGGTGATGCGGCGATCAACGCGCGATAGTCATACCCCTTTGCGAGATCGACGTGCCCCAGATCCATCGCGGAGTCAGCTCTCGCCAGCCCCGCGCCCTTGTTCAGTGAATTGAAGATGTGGGTCGCGGTCTTCTGATTGAAGAGGTTGATCACGTTGAATTCGAAACGCACGCGCTGTGCGCCCGACAGCCTCAGGTCGTGCGAGACGAGAAGGTCGGTGCGCGACAGGAACGGCGTGCGTCCCATGTCGCCGCGTCCCTCCACCAGGACCGGAATGGTGTTGGTGGTGTTGACGACGGTGCTCATCGGCGTGCCGCTGCCGGCGTAGACGAATCCGCCGACCTGGGTGCCGAATGGGAACATGTAGGAGCCGTAGAACTTCGCCACCACGGGGCGATCGGTCGCCAGACGGCCGAGCACGTCGAGATTACCGTGCGAATCCCATTCGAGCTCGTCCAGGTCCCACGCGCGTCCCGCAGCGGTGCCCGGCCGCGCGATGCTGCCGGCCTGCTGCTGCGCGGTCGCTGAAGAAACGCCGGTCGTCGGCGTCTGGATTTCGTCCGAGTTCGCCAGCCCGGCGTAGTTGCCATACAGCCGGCTGATCGTGAGGTTGGCGCTGCCAAACCAGTTCTTCGAGAATCTGCGGTTGACCGAGAACTCCAGGGCGTCGTACTGGCGAAGCGGCCGTGGCGTGGCGAATGGCGCCGTCAGTCCGGTCACGAACATCGTCGTCGCAATCCCCTCGCCGGGATTTGCGGCGAAGTAGACTTCATTGCCGGACGCGTCAAGTGAGCCGACGTCTTCAATCGCGCGGTTCAGCTTGTTGTGAATGTAATTGATGCCAAACGCGGTCGTCGGTGTCCACTGGTATTCGATGCCCACGTTGGTGGCGTCCTGGAACATCGGCTTCAGGTCGGGATCGATCGTGTCGAAGTTCGGCACGCGGCGATCGCGCATGCCGCCCCAGAGATCGCGGCCCGGCATGTTCGAGAGGTTCAGGTTGTAGACGTCGAGCGTATCGAGCGAGCGATAGTTGACCAGCCAGGTGTCGCCACCAAATGATCCGCGCGCCAACTCGTACTTGACCCAATCGTAGTAACGTCCCCAACTGCCGAACGCCTTGAGCCGGCCATCACCAAGAACATCGTAGGTCGCGCCGAGTCGCGGCGCGATCTTCTTGCCGAAGCCGAACTCGAACGCTTCGTCCTTGATGTCGGTTCGGAACGACGGAATGATTTCCTTCTCCGTCCGAACACCGAGATTCAAGGTCAGGCGATTGCCGACGATCCAGGTGTCCTGCACGTACAACGACGGCATGTTCGCGTCAACCGCGCCGCGGGTGCCGCGATCGTTGACCTCGTAGTAGCCATACGTTCCGGTTCCGGTCTGACCGCTGTTGTTCACGAACGACGTGCCCCAGTTGAGCAGCACGTATCCGCCCGGATACACCGACTCGACGATGTTGGTCGTGTGACGAACGCCGGCGCCCCCCTTGATGAGATGCGAGCCGAGGGCGTTGAACGCGTGGTTGTAGTCGACCTGGAAGAAACTGGTCTTGGTCTCGTCCTGGTTGGTGATAAGCACGCGCGGAGTGTTCTGTGCGCCCTTTGGCAACTGTAAATCTGCCGGCACGCCAGGGACACCAATCGACGGCGTGTTCCAGCTTACGGATGTCGTCGTCGAGACGCCGGTGTCGTAGTAGTTATCTTTGAACATTCCACCGCGGAGGCTCAGCGAGGAACGACCGGTCAGCGTGATGTCGACGTTACCGCTTGCATTGGTCTGATCCGTATTGAACCCGCGCGGAATCTGCGCGGCGTTGCCGGCGAGCGAGCTGCTGATGAAATTCGGCCCGGTGCCGTCGTAGGCCGAGAGCGTGCCCGTCGATCGCACGGGCGTCAAGAGGACGTTGCCGTTGGCCTGCACGCGACGCGCCGAATAGGTGACCTTGCCGACCAGCTGCGTCGCCGTCTGTTCCTGCGGAATCGAGCCCGGCTCGGTGCCGTTCGAGAACAAATAGTTGTTCGTCCGGCGAATGAAGCGCGGCGAAGCCGAACCGAAGAAGAACAGTTTGTCTCTCAGGATCGGACCGCCCAGCGAGCCGCCGATCTCATTGCGATTGTTCTCCTGCTTCCGATCCTCGACGTTCAAGACCGTGGTGTCGTCCAGAGGACTCAACTGCAGGCGCTGCACCGGGCTCGCCGAGATCGAATTGCCTGAGAAGAAATAATGGGCTTCGCCCGTGAACCGGTTGCCGCCTGACTTTGTGACCGCGCTGATCACGCCGCCGAGCGCGCCGCCGTACTCTGCCTGGATGCCACCCGTCTTCACCTGCACTTCCTGCAGGTACTCGAACACGGTGTCCTGACGCGAGCTGCCATACAGCAAGCTGTTGGTGTTCACGCCGTCGACGGTGAAGCTGTTCTCCGCACCGCTCGCACCGTTCACCTGGAAGCCACCTTCGATGTCGCCGTAGTTGACACCCGGTGACGTGAGCGCGATGCCCTGGAACGAGCGTGCCTTCGGCATGCGATCGAATTCTTCTGCCGTGACGTTGTGCGCGACGGTCGTGCTGTGCAGATCGACCTGTGTCTTGGTGTCGGCCGTCACGGTGACGACCTCACTGACACCGCCGACTTTCAACGACGCCGGGAAGTCCGCCGTCTTGCCCAGCAGCACCAGCACATCGTCGGCCTGAACCTTCTGGAAGCCCTGCAGCTCTACGGTCACGGTGTATCGCCCGGGGTCCAGATCGGGAATTCGGTAGACACCGTCCGCGCCGCTCACGACCGTGCGAGTGGCGCCGGTTTGTTTGTTCGTGGCGGTGATCGTCGCTCCCGGAACGGGAGCCTGACTCGTGTCGGTCACAACCCCGGCGATACCGCCGAAGCGTTCCTGTGCTGTGGCCGCACCCGTGAAGACAACCGTCAGCAGGGCCACCAGGATGCTGACAGTGAAACGCAATCGCATGTCGACTACTCCTTTTGAAAACCGCACGCTCGACAGTCCATCCTACGGATGGAATTGCGCTGGTCATTCGATATGTGACGGGTGTTCGCTCGCGTGTGACGAGATGGCAGTCGTGGGTGTCGAGACTAGGGACGAATTTTTGGAGGCAGAGCCATTTCCAACATGGTTCCCAGGTTCCAGATCACTCAACTAACCGATCGATACGCAACCAATCCATGACAGTGAACCTTGGTGATTAACCTCCTCCATTCGCTATTCCCACCCAACCCAAGTAACCTAGAGCCATCCCAATCCGTTCCTTTCTCGTCGTGGCGGCGATCGTCGCGCAGGTGCTAGCGGCGCAACAGCCGACGTTTCGAACGAGTGTTGACGTCGTTCAAGTGGACGTGTCGGCGCTTGACAAGGATCGGCGGCCGGTTCGAGGGTTGACGCAGAGCGACTTCACCGTCCTTGAAGACGGCAAGGCGCGGCCCATTGTCGCATTCGTTCCGGTGGAACTCGCCGAAGCGAGCCAGGAACAACCGTCCGCTGCGTGGGTGCGCGACGTCGCGCCCGACGTGACGACCAATCGCGCGTGGCCCGAAGGCCGGCTCGTCGTGATCATGTTCGACTGGTCGATCAGGTTTGAGGATCAGGCGCTCGCGAAGCGCATCGCCTCGGCAGCGGTTGATCAACTCGCGCCTGACGATCTCGCTGCGGTCATCTTTTCCAGCGGGTTCTCCAAAGGCGGCGTGCCGCAGAACTTCACCGCCGATCGCGCCCGTCTGCTGGCCGCGATCAATCAGCCGTTCGCGGTCGCCATGCACAACCCGCCGAAGGGCAGTCCCTTTCACGATCCTCGAAACAGCAACGAGGTCATGATCGACGACCCGGAGGGATACGAGGCCGGCGACTGCTACTGCCGCCTGTGTGTTCCGGAAGCGATCGCCCGCGTTGCCGACGCCGTCCGCGATGTGCGCGGTCGGCGGAAGACGTTGTTGTTCATTGGGACCTACGTTCGGGTGTACGAAAGTCTCCAAGGGCCGACGACGCGTCAGGGGCCGGAGTTTCGTCCGGGACTTGGCGGCCGGCCGGTGGTGCATCCGGGCGTCTGTTCGAGTTATCTGCAGGATGCTCGCGGGAAGATGGAGCGGGCGACTTCATTGGCCAATCTGACTATTCACGCCATCGACCCGGTGGGACTTGAAACCGAATGGAACAGTCCGATGGGTGGGTCGATCATCGGGCAGATGGATCGACGCGACGATCTCGCTGCGCTAGCCGACATGACCGGCGGTCGTGCGGTGATGAACACCAACGCGCCTGAATCGCTGGTGCCGTCGGTCTTCGCGGAGAGCCAGTCGTATTACCTGCTTGCCTTTTCGCCGGCTGATCTGAATGCGAAGGGAAAGTTTCACAAGATTGAGGTGAAGGTGAATCGTCCAGGCGTCAGCGTGCGAACGCGTTCGGGCTACTACGCGGGAGAAACGCGCGTCGCCGGGAACAAGCCGAGCGTCGTCACTCCCGAAACCGTGTCAGCGCTCGAGGGGGTTTTGCCAAGAAACGATGTGCCGCTGAGTGTGAGCGCTGTGCCGTTGGCAGCATCGGGAAAGAACGATGCGACCGTGGCGATCGCGATCGGAGTGCGACATGCGGTGGGAAAGGATCCAACGGACAATAACGCGCCGGTGAAGGTTCTTGCCGCCGCGTTCGATCGAAATGGACGATCGGTGCAGTCAGAGCAAAAGACCGTCGGGATCGCGTTGCCGTCGAGTGCATCTGGCGACGTTTCATACGAAGTGTTGTCCCGGCTTCCGCTCAAGCCCGGTCGCTACGAGCTTCGCGTCGCACTGGACGCAGCGGCTGCGAGAAGCGGCAGCGTCTACACCTATGTCGACGTTCCGGATTTCGCCGAGGAGCCACTCTCGATGTCGGGCGTCGTCCTCAGCGTCGTACCCGCATGGCCGACCGCTCCATCGCAAGGATTCCCAGATTTACTGCCAATCGTTCCGACGACGCGGCGTGACTTTGCGCCGACCGATCGCGTGAGTGCTTTCGTGCGGGTATATCAGAAGGCGAACGAGCCGCCACAGCCGGCCAGTGTTAAAGCGCAGATCCTGGATGTGAACGGCCGGGTTGTGACGAGCGACGCGGCCGCGCTCGAGCCGCACCAATTCGCCAGGAACCACAGTGCTGACTACCGCATTCGACTGCCAATCGATCGCTTGAACCCGGGCGAATACCTGTTCAATATCGAGGCGACTCGCCAGCAGACCACGGTCCCTCGCAGCGTCCGCTTTCGAATCGCTAATCACTGATCACTCATCGTGAATCCGCGAATCCCGAATCCCTGAATCGTTCAATCCTTGAATCCGCGATCTCGGCACTGGATTGGCCGATTCGAGAATTCGTGGATGAGGGATTCGTGGATGAGGGATTCGAGGACGTGCAGATACAGGATGAGTGATTAGTGATGAGGGATTCAGTGCGGTAGAATCGAGCCGCACGGTATGAAAAGGCTCGGCTTTTGCGTTGCCCTCGTTTCGCTCGCCGCCGCTATCGTGGCGGCGCAATCCCCTCGACTCGCGAGTACCAGCGCTCGCACGGGGCAAGCCCCTCGCACCCTCGGCACCCGAGGCACTCCTGGCACCCCTGGCACTCGTGGCACCCTAACAGTCCCTGAGACTTTCAAGACCTACTGCTTCGAATGCCATGGCAGTGAAAAGCAACGCGGTGACGTGAGCATCGAGAAACTCATTCAGCAGTCAGCGGAATCGTCGGTTGGCGACCACTGGGATCTGTGGGACAAGGTCGCCGAAAAGATCGAGACGAAGGAGATGCCGCCCGAGGACAAAGCGGAGCGGTTCCCGACTGACGCTGAACGCGCCGCGACGGTGACATGGATTCGCGCGGCGCTGACCGCGTATGAGGCCGCACACGGTGGCGAACCGGGGCGCGTCACGGTCCGGCGACTGACGAGCGCTGAGTACGCCTACGCCATTCGGGATTTGACCGGTATTGACATCAAAGTCGGCGTCGACGCGACCAGTGATTCGGTTGGCGGTGAGGGCTTCACCAATTTCGGCGACGTGCAGTTCGTCGAAGACACCAGCGTCGAGCGCTACCTCGAATCAGCAAAGCTGGTTGCTGATCACGCGATCGTCGGCGCGGGTCCACTCGGGTTCTTTACCGATGCCGGCAAGACAGGACTCGAGCTATCAGCGCTCAGCCGCCTCGACGATCTTTACGCCACCAAAGGCTTCCGTGTCGTTTCGGGTGAAGGCGGACGTCCGTTTGGTCTGGAGCGTTACGGCAAGGCGTTTTTCGTTGCGTGGTACTACAAGCACCGCGTCGCGCTTGGGGATCCTGCGGCTACCCTGCGCGGTCTCGCCGCGAAGGAAAACATTACCGGTCGTTTCGCCGAGCACATCTGGGCAGTCGTCAACAAACCCGACACGGGATATCCGACGCGAGTGACGGTGGACGGCTGGAACCGCCTGCCCGCGCCGACGAGCGACATCAACGCATCCATAGCAAAGGCTCGCGCCGGTTGTGACGACCTTTATAAAGCGCTCACGACCTGGCCGAGTTGGTTCTTTGCGCGCGGCGATCTCGCGGCAGGCGGTGCCGGCGACGAGAGTCCGCTGACGTTTGACGATACCTCGCTCAAAGCAGAACCGACGCATCACTACACCTATCCGTTGGGCAATCGTCCGGCACGTGGGCGCGGACCGGCGGTCATTCCAGGGCCAGTGAAAGTCTTTTTGACGTTTGCTGATGTGCACCCGACCTCGGGATCGTCGCCGGTTGTGATCTGGCGCAATCCGCGGATCATCACGCGTGCCCCTGTGCCGGGACGCGGGGCGCCGGGAACGGCAGATGGCGCCGCCGCAGCGGCGACGACGGCTACCGGTCGTGGTCGGGGGCCGGCGGGACCAATTCTGACCACGGTGCCGCTGCGCGCGGTATTGCCGGCCGAGACTGCCGCGACGCTCAAGTTCGGCACGAGCCCGGATGGAACCACGCTTGGTGCCGACGATTTCTCGACAGCGGGTACCGTGTCGTTCACGATCGACGTGCCGCCGGGCGGCAACACGATGGAACTGCAAGCGGATGTCGAACTGGGAAAGGATCGGAATGCGGTGGTGCGCATTGCGATCTCGGATCGACCGGAGGGCTCACCACGTGATGCGGGACAGCGCGTCCTGCTCGCGGATCCGCAGAGCGTCGGCTATGAGGGATTCCGCGCGAACATCGCGGAATATGTGTCGCTCCTCCCGCCGAACTCACACGGCGAAGCGAATCCAGCGGACAAAGATCCAGTGCCGCCGCCATTCGATAACACCTACAACAGTCCTGAGCACGATGCGTTCGTGCTGAAGGTGAAGTACCAGCGCAACGACAAATTCTTCACCGACAACATGGTCGACGGCGACGATCGCGCGCGCCTGAATCAGGCATGGAACGATCTGTTTGGATCGTGGCCGTATCACGACGCGTATCTCGGGATGCTCGCGGATCATTTCGGTGTCGATTTGAAGGGGCGTAAGATTCAGGACTTCACGGCGGCCGAGATTGCGAAGCTGCCGGCTGTGCTCCGTCCGCACGTCAAGGCTCTTCACGAGAGCTACGTCGAAGTCACGCGCGCGCAGAAGCTGGCCGAGTCTGGCCACATCACCGACGCGCTCACGTTCGCGAGCCGGGCATGGCGGCGTCCCCTGAGTGCGAGTGAGAAAGAGAGCCTCCGTGCGTTCTATCAAAAGTCCCGCACGGTGATGCACCTCGATCACGACACCGCGTTGCGCGCGTTGCTCTCGCGCATCCTTGTGTCACCGGCGTTTCTTTATCGAGTCGAAACGGTTGGACGGAGTGGTGAACATCCGCTCAACGCGTGGGAACTTGCCGGGCGTCTGAGCTTCTTCCTGTGGTCGTCAATTCCTGATGAGGAGCTGCGCCGTGCTGCCGCCGCGGGTGAGTTGAACGATCCTGCGATGCTGGCCAGGCAGGTGAAGCGGATGACCGCCGATCCGAAAGCGCGCCGTCTCGCGACAGAGTTCTTCGGTCAATGGCTCGGGTTCTATCATTTCGACGAGTACCGCGGCATTGACACGGGACGATTCCCCGAATTCAAAGAGGACGTCAAGACCGCGATGTACGACGAGGCGGTCTCCACCTTCGAATACATCGTCCGTCAGGCGCGGCCGGTGCGAGAGATCCTCCATGCGGACTACACGTTCCTCAACAAACCGCTCGGAACGTTCTACGGAATCGATCAAGACCTCAAGCTGACCGACCAGATGGTCAAGGTCGATGGCGCGAGTGCATTCAATCGCGGTGGCGCGCTGCGCCTGGGCTCCGTCCTGACCACCACGTCGGCGCCGCTCAGGACGAGTCCGGTCAAGCGCGGCGACTGGATCTTGCGCCGAATCCTCGGAACGCCGACGCCGTTGCCGCCCGCTGATGCGGGCACGATTCCCGCTGACGATAAGACGTTCAGCGGTCTCACCATTCGCGAGCGGCTGGCGCAGCACAAGCGCAACGCGACATGTGCCAACTGCCACAAACGGATCGATCCGCTTGGGTTCCCGCTCGAGGAATTCGATGCCGTTGGTCGCAGGCGGTCGACGTATGCCGACGGGAAACCTGTGGACGTGACGGGTGAGGTGGACGAGGACACGAAGATTGTCGGGACCGAAGGACTCCTGAACTATCTGGAGTCGAAGGATGCGCTGGTGATGAAAACGCTGTCGCGGAAGATGCTCGGCTACGCCCTGGGGCGCACCGTCCGAGGATCCGATCGACAGCTGATCGAGAGCATGGTCAAGGCAGGCGACAAGGCATCGTTTGCGGACCTGGCTACCACGATCGTCACGAGCCGTCAGTTCCGCAACAAAGTAGGCGACAATAGCGCGGCGCCCGCGGTAACCCGGCGCAACGAAGGACAGAAGTCCGCAACAGCAGGTAACCAATGAGTATTTACGACACGTTGCGCTACCCGTCACGACGCCACTTCCTGCGAGGCTTGGGAGTAGCGCTGGCATTGCCGTGGATGGAATCTCTCCCCGTCTTCGGACAAGCCCCTGAGGTCGTGAAGACCGCCACGCCACCTCTACGACTCGGGGTCGTGTTCTTTTCGAACGGCGTAGAACCGATTCATTGGTGGGCAAAGGGCAGCGGCGCGAACATCGAGCTCGGACCGGCGGCTCTGCCGATGATGCCGCATCGCGAGGACATGGTTTTCATCAACGGGCTCTTCAATCAGTCGGCGTTCGTGTCGACGAGCCCGCACCTTGGCCGCATGAATGTGCTGTCCGGTGTCCCCGTCAGCCTCGATCCCAACGAGATCCGTGTCGGCACCTCGATGGATCAAGTGATTGCGTCACAGATCGGCGGACGGACGCAGATCCCGAGCCTCGTCCTCGGCATTGAGCCGAACGAGCTTCGGCTCGAAGACGGCCTGTCGATGATTTACGGATCGAGCCTCTCGTGGGCGTCGCCGACCAAGCCGGCGACCAAGGAGATCTATCCATCGCGCGCGTTCGATCGGTTGGTTGGCGATGGCACTGGCCGCAGAGTGGATCGCAGCATCCTCGACGAGGTGCGGCAGGACTCGCAGAGCCTGCGTCCGAAGATCAGCCGCGGCGACAACGTCAAGCTGACCGAGTACTTCGAATCGATCCGTGACATCGAGAAGCGGATCGAGCGGGCGTCGAAGGAGGAGCGGATTGAGGGCTGGCGCCCGACGCTGAGCCAGCCGGACATGCCGCGACCGAAGAACGAGCTGCCGCAGAACGTTCCCGACCACATGAAGCTGATGCTCGATCTGATCGTCCTGGCGTTCCAGATGGACAAGACGCGGATCGCGACGGTGATGCTCAACAACGATCTCTCGCAGATGAATTTCAAATTCCTCGAGGGAGTCCAGGGCGCGCTACATCTCGATCTGACGCACAACGGCCACGCCCCCGACAAGGAAGCGATGTATCTGAAGACGAATCAGTTCCACATCGCGCAGTTCGCCTATCTGACCAAGCGCATGAAGGAGATCTCAGAGGGGGAGACGACGCTGCTCGACAACTCGATCCTCATGTGCATGTCGAGCCTGTTCGATGGCGACGCGCACAGCGCCAATCAGTTGCCGATCCTGATCACGGGCAAGGGAGGCGGCACCATCAAGGGCGGGCGCATCCTGGATTACCTGGACAAGGGAGACGAGAACCGCAAGGCCTGCAGCCTGCATCTGACGATCATGGATCGCATGGGCGTCAAGCTCGATCGGTTTGGCGACGCGTCGACGAGGTTGGAGGAACTGTAAGAAGGAAGAGGGAACTAGTCGACCGGATAGAGCAGTACTTTCAACGCCGAACGATCTTCCACCATGCCGAACGCGCGCTGCCACTCGGTGATCGGCAGGGTAGTGGAGACCATGTCG
>DASTVZ010000114.1:0-11268 GCA_035758845.1 Vicinamibacterales bacterium | reverse complement strand
TGCGCTGTCCCTTGCGGATCGACATCAGCGAGAACGTGGACAATCGGCCCCGCTTCGACTCTTGCTGTCGCGCTTCGTGTACATTACGCATGACGCCTCTCCTCACTGTCTCTCAGCGTTCTGCGCATCACGACGGCACTCGCCGGACAGGCGGAACGGAATTCGATGGACTGCTGAACGCTCGTCGGCACCTGTTCTCTCGGCATCTGGACGAATCCGAACCTCGGGAAGTAGGACTCCGCCGTCGTCGTCAGTAGGAAAACGGCCGGTGTCCCAAGAGACTTCGCCAGCGTGATGGCCGCGTCGGTCAGCCGATGGCCCAGACCGTGACCGCGTGCCGTTGGTGATACGGCCACAGAGCGCAAGAGCACGCCGTCCGGATAAACCTCGAGCGCCGCGCACCCGACGACGTCGGCGCCATCGCGTGCGACAAACGCGGTGCGGAGGTGTTCAGACAGGCCGTCGATCGGCAGCCCGGCCTCCCGGAGCAGCTGTAGGATCGATGGCCCGTCGGCCTCGGACGCTCGCTCAATATGAACGTTCATCGCGTCCTCCGAGCGAGGCACGCTGGTCGCTACGAGCAGCAGGTTGGGCCACAGCACGCCTTCGCTTCAGCCTTGCGGGCGCGGATGAACGCGCTGGCGACTTTGCCGTCAACCTCCGGGGCGATGCGCTCCACGTCAACTCCCGCGTCGGCGAGAAACGCACGCGCATCGTCGACCTGATACACACGCCAAGGTTCGACCGACGCGTCAGTGAACCCGGCGGCCTGCAGCTTCGACACGTAGTCGTCGTCGCGAAGAGCGCCGGCAACGCACCCGACCCAGAGCTCCAGGCTACGACGAATCTCGGAGGGGACCTCGCCGCGAAGGACAACGTCAGACACGGCCAAGCGACCGCCCGGTTTCAGGACGCGAAACGCTTCCCGGAGGACCGCATCCTTATCGACCGAAAGGTTGATCACGCAGTTGGAGATGATCACGTCCACAGATTGGTCAGGGAGCGGGATCGCTTCGATGGTGCCCTTCAGGAATTCAACGTTAGTTGCGCCAGCCTTCCGCTGATTCTCGCGAGCGAGAGCCAGCATGTCGTCCGTCATGTCCAGGCCATACACTTTGCCGCTCGGTCCCACACGTTTCGCCGAGAGCAGCACATCGATGCCGCCACCGGATCCGAGGTCGAGGACGGTATCGCCTGGTTTTAGATCGATGAGGGCCGTCGGGTTGCCGCAACCCAGGGAGACGGCCACTGCCTCCGGTGGAAGGCCCGCCATTTCGGAACTCGAATACAAATCCGACGTGATCGGGTCGCCGCACCCACAAGCGGTGGGACCACAACACCTTGACGCGCCAACCGAGCGCGCGATCTCACCGTATTTCTCGCGAACGGCATCCTGAACGTGTGTGCTGGACATGAGCGTCTCCTTCGATACTGATTGTTACTAACAACTAAATGACCATAAAAAGATCACGCGCAGTTCGCGGCGTCACTGCCAGGTGGGCAGCAGCTCCCGGTCACGCCGGACCGGAACCGTGCATCCGCTGCCTGAGCGAGCCGCTGAATCACGTGAACGACACCGGCACGAATTTCGGGCGTGAGATCTCCTAACAGCTGTTTCTGCTGCGAGACGAGGTCCGACGTGATCAGCGTGCACAACCGCTGCCCCTGACGTGTCGCATTGATCAACATCGCGCGGCCGTCCGTGGCATCCGCCCGCTGCTCGACGTAGCCCTTTCGCACCAGCGTGTTAACCACGCGGCTAGTGGTGCTCTTGTCGAGAAACAGGCGCTCCGCCAACGCGCTCAGCCGCATCGGGCCGTGCTCGACCAACGTTTCCAATGCATAGCACTGTGTCACCGAGACGTCGTGGCAGCAGATGCGATCGCGATCGCGGAACTGATAGACGCGCACTAAATCGGCGACGGCTTGCTGCAACGCCATCGCGTCACGATCGAGCGCGGCGTCTTTCGTTTCGGCGAAATGGGATGCGGTCCGAGACATAGTTGCTACTGCCAACAAAATAATAATCGGACTCTCCGGCCGGTGTCAAGCGGGTTGTTTACAGGGTCGTCGTTGACCCGGTTGAGACAGTTCGGATGTAATTCGCTCACGCGAATATGACCTCCTGTCGTGCCTGCGACGAGCGGGGTTGGTCAGGGTGCGGCAGGAGCAGAAGGAGCGCTCAAAATGGCCGAACGCCGCTACAACGTCTTGTTCCTCTGCACAGGCAATTCGGCACGCAGCATCATGGCTGAAGCGCTGTTGAACTTCTGGGGCAAGGGCCGATTTCAGGGGTTCAGCGCCGGAAGCCATCCGAAGGGTCAAGTGCATCCGCTAGCGTTAGAAGTGCTTCAGCGGAATCGCATTCCCGCGGAGGCCGCGCGGAGCAAGAGCTGGGACGAGTTCGCGACACCAGGCGCACCGCAACTCGATTTCGTTTTCACCGTATGCGACAACGCCGCGCAGGAGGTGTGCCCGGTCTGGCCCGGACAACCAATGACCGCGCATTGGGGTATTCACGATCCGGCGGCCGTTGAGGGCACCAAGGAAGAGAGAACGCGCGCGTTCAACAAGGCATTCCGCGAGCTCGATGCGCGGCTGAAGATGTTCACCAGCTTGCGGCTCGAGGTGCTCGACGAAATGGCGCTGAAGCGGCAGCTGGATGACATCGGCCGGATGAACCCAATACCGATTGGCGATCCTTGAGATCGCTGGCTCTTCGTTAGACCGTCCAATTCAGTATTCAACAATCATCATTCAGCAATTTCAGATACATCGTTCCTTCTTCCACAATCAGCTCCACTCCCGCTGTTCTTGCTGCCTCCTGTAACGCGGCATCGAGCATCACGACGGGGTTTGGACTGACGTCGAGCCGTCGCATCAATCCCTCTCCCTTCTTCGCACCGACGGTCAGTACGATCTTCAAGCCGCGCCGCTTGCATTTCACGGCGGTTCCGTCCTCGAGCTTGCCGTTCATCGGCTTGACGTACGCGTCGACGTAATGCACGCCGATTCCAGACTTGTCGTCGGTGTGCGGCGGAAGCTTTGCCGCAGCTGCCGAATTCACATCGCACAAACGTTGCTTCACAGAATCTTCGCCATTCGGAATTGATCCATTGCCTGCCTGAACGCGCGGATGTGATCCGGCGTGCTCCCACAGCACCCGCCGATGATGCTCACACCCGCTTCGAGCAGCGGGACGACGCCGGTGACCATCTGGTCGGGTGTTTCATCGTAGACGACCTTCATGTCCACGAGCTTTGGCTGCCCGGCATTGGGTTGCACCATGATCGGAAGGCTGGTGACCTGCAGGTAGCGAATCACCGCTTGCCGCGCGCGTTCCATGTCCATGCCGGTCCCGCAGTTGAGCGCGACGATGTCGGCGCCGTGCTCCTGCATGAACTCCGCGGCACGCTCGGGATCCACGCCCATCATTGTCCGGAATGTCGACCCGTCGAGTGTGACGTCGTATGCCATCGACCCAATCACGCAGGCGGCCCCCGCTTCGCGCGCCGCCGCCAGGCCAAGGGCCAACTCCTCCAACGACGTTTGTGTTTCGATGATGATTGCATCGGCGCCGGCATCGACGAGAGCTTTCGCCTGCTCGCGGAATGCGTCCAGTACTTGCGCCTCGGAGAAGTCGCCGTACGGTTCCATCAGTCCGCCGAATGGACCGACGTCACCAATCACGAAACCGTCGCGATCGCCGAATGCTTCGCGGGCAAGTTGAACGCCGGCGGTGTTGACGGCCACGACATCCTCGGCGTGCGAGTGGCGATTGAGCATGATGCGGCTGCCACCGAACGTGTTCGTAAGCAGGCAGTCCGATCCCGACTCGACGTAGCGGCGCTGAATGGCCAGGATCCGTTCTGGATGTGTCAGGTTCCATGCTTCGCCACAATTTCCCTGTTCCAGGCCGGCGATCATCAATTGCGTCCCCATCGCGCCGTCGCCAAGCAGCGGCCGTTCCTTGATTGCGTCGAGGAGTTTGTTTTTCAACGTCCGAGATCCTTTGGCGCGGTCTTCCGCCTTCGCCGAAGGCTCCGGCGGACCGCCGTAGCTTTAGCGGAGGCTGGTCAGACCGCGCCTACCGTGAGCGCGTAGTGGATCGTTTCGAGCACCAGCCCCCACTTGTGTTGTCGGCTTTCAGCCTCGCAATAACAGCCGGCCGGGCTGATCGGGCGGATCCACCGGATCACGTCATCCAACGGCCGTCCGTGCAGCGGACGTTCGACGGCGATTGACGACATCAACTGTTCGCGATCGCTGATGTACCGGCACATGGACGTGTGCCCATCGTCACCAGGCGCTGGCGTGCACGATTGTTCCAGGATGGGATAGCCGTCTTCGCGCGATCCCAATGTCACATGATAATGAAACTGGAGCGGTCTTCCCATGTTCGTGCATGTCGTCCCGTCATAGCGAAACTCGGCGACGAGCCGGCCATCCTGTCTTTCAGCAATCGACAGACGCTCCTCACTCCACCGTTGAAGCGCCTTCACACTCACTGTGTAGTGCGCATTGGCGGTGAGCGGCGCGGCATCTGCTTCTACCATCCTGAGCGGTAACTCGGATGCCGCCGACTTGCGTGAACGCCGGTACGGTGCACGCCTGTATACACACGGAGCAAACGAGCAGTTGTCGCACGGACTCAGTTCCGTCAAGCGCCGGACGCGATCGGTGTGGCGGGTGACCCCGAAGACGGCCAGCAGCGATTTCTTCGGTCGCAGCATTCCCGATTCCATCACTTCAACTCGTCGCACATCGGGCCGTGCGCCGCAAATCAACTCGAGAAGGCTCGCCTGTTCGTCGATTACCCATTCGGGATATCCCGGACTGTAGTGCGGAAGTACTGCCGCACCCTCGCCGTCGGCCCATGCACAAAGCCGGGCGCCGGTCACCGTGACGAGGTGTTCGACAACGGCGGATCCAAAGACCTCGAAGAAGAAATACTCGTCGGGCTTTCCATCTCGCCAGCGCGATTGCGCCTCCTCTTCGAGCTCCGGTCCGGCGCTGACCGCGGCGAGCACAGCGCGGTCCGCTCCTGCTGCCTCCAATGTGCTGCGAAGTTGCGTGCTGTTGAAGCTCACTCCATCGATGACGACGGCGTTTCCTTCGATCCGCAACGCGTCGACGGCGCGGGCGTAGACCCAGGGGCGACCGTTGTGCTTGAACCATTGGCGAGCGCATTCGGCAAGCTCCAGCGCTCGTCCTTCGAGGACAAATCCTCGCGGATACCCGAGCAGCCGAACGTACTCCGTGGACTGAACATTGACGTCCGGGGAGTTGTCGACGATTTCAATCACCCGCTCACCCGGCTGCCGGAGTCAGCCGGCCGGAACTGACATCCATCGACGAAGAAGTCGAAAAAGTGCGGATGCGTTTCGAGGCGGCAGTGCTCCACTCGTTTAACCAGCGTTTCGAGCTCCTGGCGCCGCGTGCGCGAGACCAGCGCGATCGTCGCGCCTTCGAGTGCCGCGTTGCCCACCTGCACGATCTTTTCATCCGCGATATTCGGGATCAGTCCGATGCGCTTCGACGCGCGTTTTTTCAAATGACGGCCGAATCCACCCGCCAGATAAAACACCGACACATCATCGAACTGAATCCCGTAGTCGCTGAACACGACCTGCAGTCCGGCGACATTGGCTCCCTTCGCTTGCGCCAGTTCGTTGACGTCGCGTTCCAGGAAGTAGATGTTGTGAGCCGCGTCAAGCGTCACGCGGTCGACGCCGTCCTCGAATCGCCCCATCTCGTTCATCCGATCCGTCCGCAGCAGCTCGCTCAGCAGATCGACCAATCCCGATCCGCAGATCCCCTCCGGCGCGCCGCCGCCAATCACGCCGCATCGAAATCCCCCGTCATCGTCGATTGCCACATCTTCGATCGCGCCCTCCAACCCTGGCATGCCGCAGGCAATTGCCCCCCCTTCGAACGCCGGTCCCGCCGGACACGAAGCAGCAAGGATGCGTTCACCGTTGCCAACGAGGAGCTCGGTGTTCGTACCGATATCCATGATCGCGACGACACGGTTCTCGTGCGCCAGATTGACAGCGAGCATGCAGGCGGCGGCGTCGGCCCCAACATGGCCGCTGATGATCGGAAGCCCGTAGACGCGAGCGTTCGGGTGGATGGGCAGCAGGCTGCGGCGGCCGGTGGTCGTCAGGCTGGTGGTCGTACGCTTCCCCTCCGCCATTTCGATTTCGGTGACGGATCGATAAGGATTCTGGCCGATCGAATACACACTCTGTCGGAAGAACAGGTCGCGCATCGTCGAATTGCCAACGAGGACGACATCGTAAATGGTCGCTGGATCGACTGGCAGGTCGGCAATGGCGTGGCTCAGATATCCGGCAACGGTGCGCATCAAGAGACGGCCGGGATGCTCGGTGTCGTAATGAATCCTGGACATGACGTCCGAGCCGCCGAAGCGCTGCGGATTCTCGAACGACGTGTCGGCGACGAGCTCTCCGCTCTCGAGATCGACGAGGCGGACGACGACGGTCGTTGTTCCCAAATCGATCGCGAGGCCGTGAATGGGGCCGGTTGACCGGGCAATCTCCTCGCCAGTGAACGTGTCGACGATGCGATCGCCGGTCCGGACGACGGCGGGATCGAGAGGCGTCGTTTCATGCGTCACCGGCAGATGCAGGGCCTTTCGTTCGATGCGCATGTGACCACGACGCATCGTGTGGCACTCCACGTCACCCTGTTCATGGGCGACGCGCGCCTGACATGAAAGACGGAACCGGCTGTTGCGCAGATCGAGATGCTTTTCGAAGTCAGTGGGATCCGAGAGCAACTCCATCCCGCGTGTGATTTCGACGACGCATTCCTTGCATTTACCCTGCGTGACGCAGGACGTCGGCACCCGCACACCGACCTGTTCGGCGGCGCTGAAAAGCGAAACGCCCACCGGAACATCAATCCGGTGTCCATTGACCGTGAGCGTGACCGCCATTGGTGATGAGATTACCAGCCTGCGGCGCGTTCGAGCTCGAGCTTGACCGCGTGTGCGACCTGCTCGGCGGTGCCTGAGCGCTCCTGCGGCTCGCTCCATCGCCATTGCGCCAGGTAATCGTCTGTGCCTTGAAGCCCACGCTGACTGGCGAGTTGATCGATCCGTTCCATGAAGCGAGGATCGAGTGGCAGCGTCACGTCGTCGAGATTGTCCTCCGCTTTGATCTGCGAAGGGATCTCCTGCCAGTAAAGAATCGTGTACGTGGCCACGATCAGGACTGCTTGGCCAGCCGAAGAAACAGATCGACTGCCGCGGAGGCATTCTGGCCGTAACCGTCCGCGCCGATCTCGTCGGCAAACATCTGACTGATCGGCGCGCCTCCGACCGCCATCTTGATGTGTCCTTTGCCGGCTTTCTCGAAGCCGTCAATAACAGTCTTCATGTAGGTCATCGTCGTTGTCAGCAGCGCGCTCATTCCGATGATGACCGGCTGGCATTTCTCGGCGGCTGCCATGAACTTCTCGACACTCTGATCGACACCGATGTCGACGACTTCGAACCCGGCCCCCTCCGCCATCATGCACACGAGGTTCTTCCCGATATCGTGAAGATCGCCGCGCACGGTGCCCATCAGCAGGACGCCCTTGCGCTCGACGGTACTGTCTTGCGCGCTCAGAAGCGGCTTCAGGACGGCCATTCCCGCCTTCATCGCTCGCGCGGCAATCAGCACTTCCGGAACGTAGAGGATGTTGTGCTTGAAATCCTCGCCGACGACGCTCATGCCAGCGATCAAACCTTCGGTGAGAACTTCCTGCACCGGACGTCCCTCAGCGAGGGCGTCCTTCGTCCTCTGCTCGACCTCTTTGGCGTTCCCCTCGTAGAGGTACTGATTCATCAACGCGTAATCAGGCATGGTTCAGACGCGGCTGGAATTGAACTCTTCGAGTGCTTCGAGCATGGCGACGATGTTCTCGCGCGGCATGCCGGGACTGACGCCGCCGCCGACAGACAGAATTACGCCTTCACCACCCGATCCTTCGAGAACGTCAAGCGTCGCCTCGTGGACTTCTTCTGGTGTGCCACGAACGGCGATCTCGAGCGGATTCACGTTGCCCATGAGGCACATGCGATTGCCGACGCGGGCCTTCACCTCGCGAATGTCTTTCTGCTTGCCCCAGTTGAGCACGTGGAAACCGGCATCGGGCAGGTGGTCGAGACACGCGTCGACTTCGGCGTCGTTGTGATAGACCTTGACCCAGTCCTTCGGGAACGCATCGCAGATCCGCTTCAGGTACGGGTGCGCGAATTCCTGGTAATGCTCCTCGTTGATGAATCCGACGATGTCGTCGAGGATGAAGATGCCCTCGACGGTGTCGCCCATCACCTTGTGTTGCGCTTTCAACCAATCGATGATCACCCGCGTGCACAAGTCGATCAGCTTGTGGCTTCCCTCGGGGTTCTCTACCAGCTCGATCATCAGATTGGTCGTGCTCCGTACGAATCCCGCGGTGCAGAGCGGGCCACGTGAGGTGACCATCGGCAGGATGTAGCCGTGGTCGAGGATTTGCTGCCGGTGCATGCCGATGCGATGCAGCGTCAACGCAGCAAAGGCGTCCGCTTCGACCTCGTACTCCGGAAACTGATCGATGTCTTCGAGCCGATAGAGCGTGTGGTATTCGCTCGGCGTGTTGTCCTGCCAGAACTTGATCTTCGCTCCGAGCACCGATGGTTCAGCGGCCATCCCGTACTCCATCCACCACGATGGCACCATGATGATGTCCGGGAATTCGCGCATGATCTTCAGGTTCGATTCGAACCAGAGCTGCGGATCGAGGTAGTAATCCAGGTGCTTGATGCCGAGGTAGCCCGGGATCCACGGGCTGTCGACAATGAGTGCCATCGGCACTTTATCCAGCTTTTCGAGCCTCGCCGCCCGCTTGAACGTCTCCCACTGCTCGGGTCGCATTCTCTACCTGGGGACGTTGCCCCAGCCCCCAACGATTTGCACGCTTCCGCCTTCGCGCGAAGCGCTACGGCGAGACCTCGCTGGAGCCTTGGCGTAGGCGGGCGCTTGCGGGGGCCCCAATGCCCCGCGCCGCTCGCGTGGCTCACTCGCATGCGCTCGTTCGCGTCTTGCCATTCGTGCAGATTATATTAGTCGTTCTTGTAGCTTCCGCCTTCAGGCGGAAGGTTGTGTAGGAGACGAATGTGAACTCAGACGACGCGCGGACTCTATTGCGGCACACCGTGGCGACGGTCGCCTATCGAGGTGGCAAAGCGGTTCGAGACGCACCTGCGGGCTTTGCGGAGTTCAAAGTCGGCGATTCGTCCCGCGCGGCGGGGCAAATTCTCGCGCACATTGGCGATCTCTACGACTGGGCGTTGACGATGGCGGATGGGCCGCAGCGGTGGAACAACTCGACGCCGCTCGCCTGGGACGACGAATGCGCGCGATTCTTCGCCGCGTTGAACCGGTTCGACGAACGGCTTTCGAGCGAGAAGCCGCTCGCCTGCACGGTCAAACAGTTGTTCCAGGGACCGGTCGCTGACTCTTTGGCGCACATCGGGCAGATCGCGATGTTGCGGCGTCTCGCCGGGGCGCCCGTCCGGGCCGAAAACTATGCGAAGGCGGATATCACCACAGGCCGAGTCGGCCCGGAGCAGACGCCCCCGCGTGTCGAGTTCGATTGACGCCCTTTAATCACTCCGAGGGGCTTCGCCCCTCGGACTCCCCAACACGCTCGCTCGCGGGGCCCCGCAAGCCCCACTCCGCTCGCGTGGGCTCACTCGCGCGCTCGTTCGCCTCGAACTGGTTTCAAACCGATAGCGGGTGGCCGCGAACGGGGCACCCCTCCACCCCAGCGCGCAGCAAACGCGCGCCGGGGACCCCGGCCGCGGCCCGCCGCAGCGCCGTCTCTCGTGACACGCGCTTGTCGGCGCGAGGAGGCCGTGGGGCTGTTCGCGGACAGGACCGGCGCCTGACACGGTTTTGAAACCAGTTCTAAGGACTCTTGCGTACGAGGGTGATTGGTACTTTCTGATCGGCGGGAACGCTCTCGCCTCGAAGGAGTTTGTAGGCGCTCTCGACGGAGATCCGGCCCATATCGCGGGGTGATTGGGCGACCGATCCCACCATTCGTCCTGCGTCGATGGCTTTACGCGCGTCATCGAGCGCGTCGAAGCCGATCACCCGCACCTTTCCGGTTCGGTTCGCCGCGGCGATCGCCTCGACGGCCCCGAGCGCCATCAGGTCGCTGGCGGCGAAGAGCGCATCGATCTCGGGGTGCGCTTGCAGCATGTTCTGGAACACCGTGAATCCCTGGTCGCGCTCCCAGTTCGCCGGCTGACTCGCCACAATTTTGATTCCGGGGGAACTCGCGACCGCGTCGCGAAAGCCGCGGAGGCGAGAATCGCCGGTTTCGTGACCCGGGATGCCTTCAAGAATGGCGACGTTGGCCTGACCGCCAGTGGACTGCACCATGAACTGACCCGCAATCCGACCGCCTTCGTAGTTGTCCGAGCCGACGAACGTTCCGAACTTGACGTTGGCGGCTGTGGCGGCAGCGGTATCGAGGCGCGTGTCAGCGACGACGATTGGAATGTTCGCTGCGGTCGCCTTGCCGAGGACCGACGCTATCTCCTTGGACCCGCTTGGTGTGACACAGAGCGCCTGGATACCGGTCTGGATCAGGTTTTCGATGATCTGCGTCTGCTTCTCGACGTCCAGTTCACGCTCGGCGGCCTGCACAACGAGTTCAACATCCAGCCGGCTTGCCGCCTCTTCCGCTCCGCGTTTCATATCGAGGAAGAAAGGGTGGTTCAACGTCTTCATCACGAACGCGATCCGCGGGCGACGTGAACCGCCGCTCTCGCTTGGCTGCCTGTTGCACCCAATCGTCGTCGTCACAACGGCAAGCGCCGTCAGAGCGGTTGCGATCGATGTCACGACACGTAGACGTCCGTGCTTTCGCGAATACATTCCATCAACCTCCCAGGAACTTCCCCTATCGAGCTGATACGTACCACGGGTCAACGTCGAAGATCCGAAGAGTCGAAGAGTCGAAAGGAGAACGAGAAAACAACAGCCGCTTCGAATCTTCGGATCTTCGTATCTTCGCCGTCAATCGTTGGTTCGTATCAGCGTGACAGCGAGAACTGTGAACCAGGTATCCTGCGCGGTCGCGATCACGAACACCTGGATCACCGCGTTGGGCGCGAACGGCGCCGCCGGCGTGAAGTTGATCGCCGTCCCGTTCCCTGATGTTCTCACCGTGCCATCGACGAGCACGCCGTTCTGCGATACGTAG
>DASTVZ010000194.1:0-4672 GCA_035758845.1 Vicinamibacterales bacterium | reverse complement strand
GCAGCGCGAAGTAGACAACAGCCTTCAGGAATCCGAGTTTGTTCCCGGTATCGTGCCGGACGCCATCGACTCGACATCCGTAGATCGGTCGTTGCTTCAGCAGATGGCGCAGGCCGTTCGTAAGCTGGATTTCACCTGTGCGGTCGCTGACCGTCGCTTCGAGGGCCGGAAAGATGTCAGGCGTCAGAATGTAACGGCCGATGATCGCAAGATCGGACGGCGCTTCGTTTTTCGGCGGCTTCTCAACCATGTCTCGGATGCGGTAAACCCCTGGCCGGATCTCCTCGGCATCGATAATGCCGTACGAGCTGACGTCTTCTTTCGGCACGCGCTCGATCGCCAAAACCGGTCCCCGAACGTCCTGAAACACATCAATCATCTGGCGTAGCGCCGGCGGTGTCGCGTCGATCACATCGTCGCCGAGAATGACCGCGAACGGTTCGTCGCCGACCAGGGCTTTCGTGACGAGCACCGCGTGACCAAGGCCAAGCGGTTCTCCCTGGCGCACGTACGAGAAGTTGATGAGATTCGAGATCTTGCGGATTTCAGCGAGAAGCTCCTTTTTGCCTCTCGCCTCGAGGAACGTTTCGAGTTCGACCGAGACGTCGAAGTGATCCTCGATCGCGTTCTTGCCGCGGCCGGTGACCAGAATGATGTTCGCGACGCCCGATTGGACCGCCTCTTCGACCCCGTACTGGATGATTGGCTTGTCGACGAGCGGCAGCATCTCTTTCGGTTGGGCTTTTGTCGCGGGCAGAAAACGAGTGCCGAGACCGGCGGCAGGAAACACAGCTTTTCGAATCACGTCCGTCAAAGATTCATCTCCTGAGTGGTGCCGAGATCGTACCTCAAAATTCAACCGGAGTAAGATTGTCGGATGCTCGATCCGGTTTTTGTCCGCGATCACATGGACGATGTGCGTACGGGACTACGTAACCGCGGTTTGACCCCCGATGCGGAGCTCGAGCAGCTCGCGACGCTTGAAGCGCGAAGGCGGCGACTGATTCCTGAAATCGAAGGACTCAAACGCGAACAGAATGCGGCTGGCGACGAGGTGGCACGTGCAAAGCGGCAGGGGAAGGACGCCGCCGACATCTTTGGCGCCAACAAGGCCCGCGCGCAACAGATTCGTCAACTCGAGATTCAGCTGGCTCAGGTGGAACAGCAGCGCAGCGCGCTGTTGATGACGATTCCAAACTTGCCGCATGCCAGCGTGCCGGTAGGCGCGACTGCCGAGGATAACCAGGAGGTGCGGCGGCACGGCGAGCCGCGCACGTTTGACTTCGATCCCAAGCCGCACTGGGATCTCGGGCCCGCCCTTGGGATTCTCGACTTCGATCGGGCGACGAAGATGTCAGGCTCACGCTTCTCGGTGTTGATCGGAGCCGGTGCGCGGCTCGAGCGCGCGCTGATCAACTTCATGCTCGACGTGCACACACGGGAGCACGGATACGTGGAAGTCGAACCGCCGTTTCTCGTCAATGCGGAGACGTTGCGTGGGACGGCACAGCTACCGAAGTTCGAAGCGGACCTGTTCAAGATCGGTGGCGACTGGGATCTCTATTTGATCCCGACCGCAGAAGTGCCGCTCACCAATCTTCATCGCGGCGAGATCCTGGACGGCCGCCAACTGCCCCTCCGCTACACCGCGTACACACCATGTTTCCGATCGGAAGCGGGCTCGTACGGTGCGGATGTGCGCGGGCTGATTCGACAACACCAGTTCGACAAGGTGGAGCTGGTGAAACTCACGACGCCGGAACAGTCGTACGACGAACTCGAGTCATTGACGGTGAATGCGGAGTCGATTCTGCAGCGCCTCGAGCTGCCGTATCGCACGATCGTGCTGTGCACAGGTGACACGGGGTTCGCTGCGGCGAAAACCTACGACGTCGAGGTCTGGCTGCCGAGCCAGAAGATGTACCGGGAGATTTCGTCCTGCAGCAATACCGAAGCGTTCCAGGCACGGCGCGCGAACATCAAGTTCCGGCCGGCAGGCACCGGGAAAGCTGAATTCGTCCATACGCTCAACGGTTCCGGTCTGGCGGTTGGGAGAACGTTGATCGCGATCCTGGAGAATTATCAGCAGGCAGATGGGTCGGTTGTCATCCCGCCGGTGTTACGTCCATACATGAACGGACTAGACAGAATTGTGAAATCCTGAAAGCAAGAACAGGAGAAACGAGAGAATAGTTTCTTTGCTCCCGTTTCCCGTTTGTCCGGTTATTCCCGCAAGCGTTTATCGATTCAGATGAAACGGCACGCTCGTCACGACGACGTTCGGCCGGAACAGCAGCGCACCCTTGATAAGTAACGCCCGCTGGTTGTGGAACACGTGGTGCCACCAGCGTGCGGGTACGAATTCAGGAAGCACGATCGTGACGAAATCATCGGGCTGTGCCGCATCGACCTGTTCGATGTATTCGAGCAGCGGCTCCATCAGTGACCGGTAAGGCGATTCGAGGACCACCAGCGGAACGCCGTTACCCCATTTCTTCCACTGCGCACACATCTGATTCGTCGCGGCCGGATCGATGTTGACGTAAACCCCTCGCACATCCGGCGACAGCGTCTTGGCATATTCAAGCGCCTGCACCACCGCACGATGGACGCCGCTCATCGGCACCAGCACGGTATTTCGGTGCCGCGTGCCGTTGGTCCATCCATCCAGCGATAGCTGCCGCGCAACCTCGTCGTAGTGCCGGCGTGTCGCCCGAAACAGGAAAACGTGCAGCGGGATCAGGAGCATGATGACCCATGCGCCCTCGCGAGCTTTCGTGAGCGCCACCACGATCAGCACGATTCCCGTAACCAACCCACCGAGGCCGTTGATGAATGCGCTCGTCTTCCATCCGGGCCCCTTCAGCCGTCGCCAATGCACAACCATGCCGGCTTGCGACAGCGTGAACGACACGAAGACGCCAATCATGTAGAGCGGAATCAACGAATGGGTATCACCACGGTACGCCACGAGAAGAATTGCCGCGAAGGCGCTCAAGCCGATGATGCCGTTCGAGAACGCGAGCCGATCGCCCTGATTCATCAGCTGCCGGGGTACGTATTTGTCGCGCGCCAGGATGGACGCCAGCCGCGGGAAGTCCGCGTACGCCGTGTTGGCCGCCAGCACCAGGATCAACATCGTCGCACCCTGGACCGCGTAGTAGGGCCAGCCGCGTCCACCGAACACCCCGCGGGCGATCTGTGACACGACGGTTTCCTGCTCGCTTGGAATGACATGATACGCGTGCGCCAGCAACGAGATGCCGACGAACATCGTGATCGACAACACCGCCATCATCACCATCGTGGCGGCCGCGTTCTTCGACTCCGGAGGCTTGAACGCGGGAACGCCGTTCGACACGGCTTCGACGCCGGTCATCGCCGTGCAGCCGTTCGAGAACGCGGTCAGCAGAAGAAAGAGCGTCAACGTATCGCCAACAGGCTGGATCGGTTGCGTGGCTGCGATCGGGTGGATCGAGCCGCTCATCGCGCGCCAGGCGCCGACCGCGATCACGCCGAGCAGGCTGATGACGAACATGTAGGTGGGGATCGCAAAGATCCGCCCCGACTCCCGGATCCCCCGGAGATTGCCGAGCATCAGCACCAGGACGAACCCGAGTGTCATCTCCACGCGGTTGACGTGCCACTGCGGGAAGGCCGACGTGAGCGCCGCGACGCCGGCCGCGATACTGACCGCCACGGTGAGCACGTAGTCGATGAGCAGTGATGCCGCGGCGATGAGCGCCGGCATCTCCCCGAGGTTATCCTTCGCGACGATGTACGCGCCCCCGCCGCTTGGATATGCGTGGATGGTCTGTCGATATGAAAAGACGACGATCGCGAGAATGGCGGCGATGATGAATGCGATCGGCGTGGCAAAGCTCAGCGCGCCGATGCTGACGAGCACCAGGACTCGCAGAATTTCTTCCGTTGCGTAGGCCACCGACGACAGGGCATCGGAGGATAGAACCGCGAGGCCAGTGAACCGGGAGAATCGTTCGTGATGTGCGAGGTGCGACGGAATCGGCTCGCCGACGACGAGCCGTTTGGCTTGCGAAAGCAGGCCTTCTGCGGGCATGGTCCTTCCAATCGGCCGACGGGGTTAGCTGACGGGCTCGAGGTTGGAATCCTCTATTCGCCTTCGCCCTTCGGGCTTCGGCGCAACAGGCTCGTTGCGCGCCCTTCGGACTCCGACAAAACTCGCCCCGACGAGCGGCATGCTCGAGTGGGTCCCCCGTATCGCTTCGCCGACGCGAAGCGATTTTGGCATTGTCGTGATTATGCGAGGAAAACGGCCTTTTCCGGCGCGTGCGGAGGCCGTACTTATGAACTTTTTACGACTTTCTTATGCCGGTGTCTGGCCACGTGCAGATCGAGGCTCAAATTTGTGGGTAACCCTTCCATCAAGGGCCTCGATACGTCTCGACAACCGCCGCTCGTGCGCGAACTCGACGATCCGTGCCCACGCCGGTGGAAACAGGCAGAGGGCCACGGTGAACAACCGGACAAGAGGAGAAGACCCGCGCAAGGAGGTCTCCAGGAGAGCAGCCAGCACCGCAAGAAGTCCGACGCGCGCCAGCAGCAGCCGTCGATAGATTCGTACGCGATCGAGCGCGAGGTAGTCCTTCAGGATGCGGCTCAGATCCTCGGAAGGAATGGTGGACGCGGCCAC
>DASTVZ010000177.1:0-52805 GCA_035758845.1 Vicinamibacterales bacterium | reverse complement strand
GATTCGCACGCCCTTGTCGGCTCGTGCGCGCAGATTGGCGAGCGCGTCCACGTGAGCGCAGCAGCGCAGATTGGCGGCGTCCTCGAGCCCGTCGGTGCGCTGCCCGTCGTCGTCGAGGACGACGTGCTCGTCGGCGGCAATTGCGGGATCTATGAAGGGGCGATCGTGAAACGACGCGCCGTCCTGGCGTCGGGCACCATTCTGACCGCGTCCACACCCATCTACGATGTTCCGAACGGACGCATCATCCAGGCATCTGGCGGACCGCTGGTCGTTCCCGAAGGCGCAGTGGTTGTGCCGGGGACGAGGCCCTTGACGAGCGGTCATGCGCGCGAATGGGGTTTGTCGGTCGCCACGCCGATTATCGTGAAATATCGCGACGAGCGAACGGACGCACGGACGGCGCTCGAGGAAGCGATCCGCTGATCGCATGCCAACGGTGCCCAGAGTGCCCAGAGTGCGATCAAAGACAAATGTATGAAATCGTCCTTTGACACCGTCGGCTTCGCCCGCTCGCTCATTAATATTGATTCGACGACCGGCCGCGAGACGGACGCTGGCCGCTGGCTCAGCCGCGAGTTGGAACAGCTTGGCTACACCGTTGTCCAACAGCCAGTGAGCGACGGGCGCGCCAACGTGTACGCGAGCCTTGATTCGCCCGTCGTCGTGCTCTCGACGCATTTCGATTGTGTGCCGCCGTTCTTCCCGAGCCGCCTCGAGAACGGAAAGCTTTACGGTCGCGGGTCGTGCGACGCGAAGGGGATTCTTGCGGCGCAGGTCGCGGCAGCCGAGCGTTTGAAGGCAGCGGGTGAGCGGCGAGTTGGGCTATTGTTCGTGGTTGGGGAAGAGCGGGGCAGCGATGGCGCGGCCGTGGCGAACGAATCGCCCTCCGGTTCGCGCTTTTTGATCAATGGGGAACCGACGGATAACCGGCTCGGCACGGGAACAGGTGGCGTGCTGCGCCTTCGGTTACGAGCGTCGGGACGAGCGGCACATTCGGCAACGCCCGAGCAGGGCGAGTCCGCGATCGACAAGCTGATTGACGCCCTCATCGCGCTTCGATCGATTGGGTTGCCGTCGGACGCCGAAATCGGGTCGACCTATTACAGTATTGGGTTGATCGAGGGAGGCATTGCTCCCAACGTGATTTCGCCATCGGCGTCGGCTGAGGTGCTCTTTCGGACGGTGGGACCGCCGGAAGACATCCTGCGAGCCGTCCAACCGCTCGAGCGGTTGGTGACGTCTGAAGAGATATTGCGCGTACCGGTAGTGAGGCTGCACACGGTGGCGGGCTTTCCGACTGCCGCATTTCGGTTCACCACTGACGTGCCGTTTCTCGATCGCTGGGGAACGCCCCTGCTGTTCGGACCGGGTTCGATTCTCGTGGCGCACACCAGCGACGAGCACCTCGATCTCGCCGAACTCGATCGTGCCATCGACTCGTACGAACGGCTCGCGCGGGAGTGTTTGCGCTCGTAAGAAGTACAATGAAAACGGAGGGCGCTGGCGCCTTGGGGCGCCGCTGATACAACGTGGACTCGTTGTTTCGTTTCCTCTTCGAGTATCGGCCCGTCATCTTTCAGCAGGGAGAGTTCCGGCTCTCGCCGTCGACGGGCTCCTATGTCGCTTTGATCCTTGCCGGGGCCGCCGTCCTGCTTGCCGTCGTCACCTACCGAGGCCTCGCCGGCCGCGGTCGTGTGCGCGACCGGGTCGTCCTGACGGCGCTACGCATCGCGACCCTCGGGGTGATGCTGTTCTGTCTCTTCCGGCCCATCCTTGTGGTCAAGGCGGCTGTTCCGCAGCAGAATTTTCTGGCGGTGCTGATCGACGATTCGCGCAGCATGCAGATCACCGACTGGGGGACGGCATCGCGCGGATCGTTCGTCAAACAGACTTTCGGGAAAGACGCGCCGCTGGTCAAAGCGCTGTCCGAGCGGTTTGTGCTGCGGCCATTTCATTTCTCGTCAACGGCCTCGCGGCTTGGAACGACCGACGAGCTGACCTTTACCGGCGCGCAAACCCGGCTCGGTGCGGCGCTTGATGGCGCGCGTCAGGAGCTGGCGGGCCTGCCGCTCGCCGGCATGGTCCTCGTCAGCGACGGTGCGGACACCACTGACGCCGCGCTAACCGAGTCACTGCTCGCCTTGAAAGCGGCCTCGGTGCCGGTCTTTACGGTCGGTGTCGGGCGCGATCGCCTCGCGCGCGATGTGCAGATCGATCGCGTGTCGACGCCGCGCACTGCGCTCCAGGGCACGTCGCTGGTCATCGATGCCGTTGTGACGCAGACCGGGTATGCCGGCGAGACCGTGTCGCTCGACGTCGAGAACGACGGACGGATCGTGGGATCCCAGGAAGTGAAGCTCGCGATGGACGGCGAGCCGACGGCGGTTCGCGTTCGATTCACCGCCGCCGAGCCTGGTGCCCGGGTATTCACCTTCCGAATCGCGCCGCGTCCCGGGGAGCTCGTGACCCAAAACAACGCGCGCGACGCGCTGATCGACGTCGCGGATCGGAAAGAGAAGATTCTGTACTACGAAGGCGAGCCGCGTCCCGAGATGAAGTTCCTCCGCCGCGCGGTCTACGACGACAAGAATCTCGCCGTCGTCACGCTGCAGCGGACCGCCGACAACAAGTACCTGCGGTTTCTCGAGGACGAGAATCCCGAGCAGCTGGCCGCGGGGTTCCCCAAGACGCGCGAAGAACTCTTTGCCTACCGCGGACTGATCCTCGGGAGTATCGAGGCCGGCGCGTTCACCGGCGATCAGCTTCGGATGATTGGCGAGTTCGTCGAGCGTCGCGGTGGCGGACTGCTGATGCTTGGCGGACCACGGTCCTTCGCCGAAGGGGGCTACGCGGGAACGCCTGTGGCCGACGCTCTGCCGGTGACGCTCGAACGTCCGACCCGAACGCTGGATGTCTTGCCGGTTGCGCGGCTCCACGTCAAACCCACCCGCGCGGGCGAAGCGCATGGCGTCACGCAGATTGCCGCGACGGAAGCGGCATCATCAGCGCGTTGGGGCGACATGCCGGTGCTCACCAGCGTCAACACGATTCGTGACGTGAAGCCAGGGGCCACGGTTCTTCTGAACGGAACCGACGAGCGCCGCCGCGATCAGGTCGTTCTCGCCTCGCAACGCTACGGCCGCGGTAAGACACTGGCGTTTCCGGTGCAGGATTCCTGGCACTGGCAGATGGACGTCAAGATGACGGTCGAGGACATGACCCACGAGAACTACTGGCGTCAGCTCCTGCGCTGGCTCGTCGACAGCGTGCCGAACACAGTCGAAATCCACACCGCCACCGATCGCGTCGAACCCGGCGATCCGGTGACGCTGTTGGCCGAAGTCGCCGATCCTGCGTACGTCGAAGTCAACGATGCGCGAGTGATCGCGAAAGTCACTGGTCCGAAGGGCACGGCCGTCGAAGTGCCGATGCAGTGGACCGGCGAGCGCAACGGCGAATATCGCGCGACATTCCCGGCGAGTGACGAGGGGATGTATGTCGCCCAGATCGAAGCCACGCGTGCGGGCAAGTCGCTCGGTACGGCAGCGACGCAGGTTCGCGCGACACCAAGCGAGGCGGAGTACTTCGACGCGACAATGCACGCGCAGCGATTGCAGCGCATCGCGGACGAAACCGGCGGCCGGTTCTATACCCCGGACACCATCGCGGGCATGCCTGAAGATCTGCGCTACACGGGACGCGGCGTGACCACCGTCGAAGAGCGCGAGTTGTGGCACATGCCGATCGTCCTGTTCCTGCTGCTCGGATTGATCTCTGCTGAATGGGCGTATCGCCGCGCCGTTGGAATGGCTTAGCGCCTGCGGCCCGAGCGAGGGGCCGGAGGGACGCGTAGCGGCGCCCCCGAGCGAGAGCGAGCGGGGGTGGGGCCCCGCGAGCAATAAGAAATGAAGACAAAGAGTTGAAGTCACCAAAGGTTCTCAGCGTCGCACTCTTCTTCTTCCTGGCGTTTGCCGCGCCAGCAGCGGCGCAGACTGTCCACCTCGCGGTGATTGTCGGCCTCGCCGGCGATCCTGAGCACGCGGAACTGTTTCAGCGCTGGGCCTCGACGCTCGTGGACGGAGCAACGGATCGCCTCGGCGTTCCCAAGGACCACATCATCTATCTCGCGGAACAACCGGACAAGGATCCGAAGCGCGCGACCGGCAAGTCGACACAGCAGGAAATCGAGAAGGCGTTCGCGGCCCTCGCGAAAACAACGAAAGAAGACGACGTCGTCTTCATCGTGATGATTGGCCACGGAACATTCGACGGGAAAGTGGCCAAGTTCAATCTTCCGGGTCCGGACATGTCGCCGGCGAACTTCGAGCCGCTACTCAAAAACCTCCCCTCGAAGCACGTCGTCTTCGTGAACACCGCGAGTTCGAGCGCCCCGTTCCTCGAAGAGCTGGGAGGACCAGGACGAACTATCGTCACCGCGACCCGCACCGGTGCGGAACGCTTTGCGACCCTGTTCGGCGGCTACTTCGTTGACGCGTTGATGAGCGACACCGCTGACGCCGACAAGAACCGGCGCGTTTCCGTGCTCGAAGCCTTCGACGCGGCAAAGATGGGCGTCGCGCGCGCCTACGAGCAGGAAGGCATCATGCTCACCGAGCATCCACTGCTCGACGACAGCGGCGACAAGAAAGGGGCGACCGATCCCAAGGTTGACGGGAAGAACGGGCGCGTCGCGTCGATCCTTGCCCTGGGAACGGTCCAGGGCGCCGACACGATGCCGTCGGATCCGAAGATGCGTGCGCTCTACGAGGAACGGCGCGACCTCGAGCGCCGGGTCGAAGGGCTGAAGCTCATGAAGAGCGGGATGGAGCCGGCCCGCTACGCATCTGAACTCGAGAAGCTGCTGACCGAACTGGCGCTCAAGAGCAAGCAGATCAAGGACCTCGAGGGAAAGAAGTGAATGGAGTCCTGTGCCGCCGCTTGATCGTCGCGGGACTCCTTGTGTGCCTTGGCGCCAGCGTCGCGCTCGCGCAGCGCGGCGGCCGCAGCCGTCGTCCGCAGCTCGACGTCGCGGTGGAGGGGAACACGCCGTACGATGGCCGGTTCGTTTTCGTACGGCTCAAGTACGCGACGGGATTCGGACGATTTGGCAACTGGATCGGGAACGGCGGCCTGCCCTGGTCGCACGATTACCCGGACGGCGAGGTGCACTTTTCGAAGATTCTCGAAGAGCTGACGCTGCTGAACATACGAACGAATGGGTCGAACATTCTCGGCATGGATGATCCGGAGCTGTTCAACTACCCGATCGCCTACATGGCGGAGCCGGGATTCTGGGGCGTGACCGAGAAAGAGATGACCAACCTGCGCAGCTACCTCCTCAAAGGAGGGTTCTTGATCTTCGACGACTTCCGCGGCGGCGATTGGGAGAATCTGCAACAGCAGATGCGCGTCGTGCTGCCCGAGTTGAACTGGATAGAGCTCGATGGGACCGCAAAGGTGTTTCATTCATTCTTCGAAATCGACCATCCGCAGGATCTCCCGGCCCCGTACGGAGGCTTGGAGGCGACCTACTGGGGTTTGTTCGAAAACAACGATCCTCAGAAGAGGCTCATAGCGATCGCGAATGTAAACAACGACATCAGCGAGTACTGGGAAGTCTCTGGCTCTGGCCTCACGATCGTCGAACTGACGAACGAGTCGTACAAGTTCGGGGTCAATTACGTAATCTACGGATTAACGCATTAGTGATTAGAACTCGTCTCGAAACTTGTAGGCGCGCCACGGGCGCGCCCGCCGGAGCGGAGTGGGGCGTTGGGGCCCCACGAGCGAAGGCGTGGGGGGTCCGCGGGGGCGAAGCCCCCCGGAGGATCTAATGAAGGAGGCTCTCTTGAATCGCTCCGTGACCGAAACCGTGGAACTGCAATCGCCAGACGACGTTGCCCTGGCGGAGCGGATGAAAGAGGGCCGCGACCGCATCGTTTCCGAGTTACGCAAGCTGATCGTCGGTCAAGATGATGTCGTGCACGAGGTGCTGCTGACGCTGTTTGTCGGCGGCAACAGCCTCATCGTCGGCGTGCCGGGTCTGGCGAAGACGCTGTTGATTCACACGCTCGCGCGCGTGCTCGATCTCAAGTTCAATCGCATCCAGTTCACGCCCGACCTGATGCCGTCCGATATCACCGGCACCGACATCATCCAGGAAGACACGAGCACTGGAAAGCGGCAGATGGTGTTTGCGCCAGGTCCGATTTTCGCCAACATCGTGCTCGCCGACGAAATCAACCGCACGCCGCCGAAAACGCAGTCGGCGCTGCTCGAAGCGATGCAGGAGCACCGCGTCACGATTCAGGGTCGGACCTACAAGCTCGAGGAACCGTTCTACGTCTTTGCGACGCAGAACCCCATCGAGCTCGAAGGCACCTACCCGTTGCCGGAGGCCCAGCTCGATCGGTTCATGTTTCACATCGTCATCGATCATCCGCCGGAGGATGAAGAGTTCGAAGTCGTGCGAACGACGACGGCGATCATCGATCCGCATTTCGAGCGGACGGTTACGGGGGAGGATCTGATTGCATTCCAGCGCCTCGTCCGCCGCGTGCCGGTCGCGGAACCGGTGATGCGATATGCGTTGAATCTCGTGCGCACGAGCCGGCCGAAGTCACCGTCGTGCCCTGACAACGTCAAGAAGTGGGTAGCGTTTGGCGGCAGCGTGCGTGCAGCGCAGTATCTGGTTCTCGGCGCCAAGGCGCGCGCGTTGACGAACGGGCGCTATCACGTGAGCTTCGACGACATTAGAGCGATGGCACATCCGGTGCTGCGACATCGCGTGTTGACCAATTTCCACGCGCAATCGGAAGGGATCACAACCGACACGCTCATCGATCGACTCCTCGAGGCGGTTCCAGTGCCACGGTCGGGGATGTGAAAGGGCCGGATCCCGGATCCCGGAAAACGGATCCCGGCAGATAACCGATGATCAGCACTTCATCAGTTCCCGGCGCCCGATTCGTCGACCCCGTCGTGCTGTCGCGCATCGGGAATCTCGAGCTCGTGGCGCGCCATGTCGTCGACGGCTTCATTAACGGCATGCACCGTTCGCCGTACTTTGGCGCGTCCGTCGACTTCGCCGAGCATCGCGGCTATGTCGCCGGGGACGACATCCGTCGCGTCGACTGGCGACTCTACGCGCGGACCGACCGCTTCTACATCAAGGAATACGAGGCTGATACCAACTCGAACTTCTCGGTGCTGCTCGATGTGTCGAAGTCGATGGGGTTCGGCAGCCGCGGCGTCAGCAAACTCGAGTACGGCAAGATGCTCGCGGGTTGCCTCACATATCTGGTGCACAAACAGCGAGACCGCGTCGGCTTGATCGCGTTCGACTCCGATATCGTCGCCCACGTGCCGCCATCGGCGAAGCACATGGACGTCGTGCTGCACACGCTCGACCGTTTGTCGCCATCTGGGCCGGGTAACCTGCGCGCGCCGCTGCACAAGATGGCCGAGCATTTCGGACGGCGCGGCGTGCTCGTGCTGGTGTCCGATTTCTATGAAGAGCCCGATGCCGTCCTCGAGGCCATAGGACCGCTCCGGTTTCGCGGCAACGACATCGTCGTCTTTCACCTGCTCGATCAGGCGGAGCTCGACTTCACCTTCGATACGCCGGCGGCGTTCGAGGATCTCGAAAGCGGCGTGCAGATTCCGGTCGTGCCCGACAAACTTGCCGAGCAGTACCGCTCGCTCGTCCGCGCACATATCAATGGCCTGCAAGAACGTTTTTCGGCGAATCGGATCGATTACACCGTGGTGAATACGTCGTCGCCACTCGATCACGCCTTGTTTTCGTACCTGACGACGCGCGAACGACTGGCGAGGGTTCGGTGATTTCGGATTGGGGACTGAAGATTGCAGATTTTATTGATCGCGGATTTTCGATTGAGATTGCGGATTGTCGATTGTGGCCGAAAATCCACAATCGGCAATCTCCATCGACAGTCGGCAATCGCCAAATCGGCGATCATCAGTCTGCAATCGCCAATAGGCCAATAGACTGAAATGTCCTTTTTAACCCCTTTGTTCCTGCTCGCTCTGGCCGGCCTGGCGGTGCCGGTCATCATTCATTTGATCCAGCGCGAGCGGAAGAACGTCGTCCAGTTTCCGTCGCTGATGTTCCTGCAACGGATTCCCTATCAGTCCGTTCAGCGCCGGCGGATTCGCAATTGGCCGCTCCTCCTGTTGCGTCTGGCGGCGTTGGCGCTGATCGTTGCGGCGTTTGCGCGTCCGTTCTTCCGCCGTCCGGCGCTCGCGGCCGCGGGAGCCGGCGGCGCGCGAGAGGTCGTCATCCTGATCGACAACTCGTACAGCATGGGCTACGCCGATCGCTGGAGCCGCGCGACCCAGGCGGCACGCGACGCGATTGGCCAGGTCGGACCGTCGGACCGCGCATCGATTGTCTTTTTCTCATCAGCGGCGCAGGTCGCGCTGAAGTCGACGCCGGATCGCAGCCGGTTGACTGCCGCCGTCAGCACCGGCAAACCCGGCGCCGGGGCGACGCGATATGGTCCGGCGCTGAAGCTGGCCGGCAGCATGGCGAGCGAGTCGATGCTGCCGCAGCGTGAAGTGATCATGATTTCCGATTTTCAGCGGACCGGCTGGCAGGGTGCCGAGGGGGTTCGACTGCCCGACGGCGTGACGCTGAAGCCGCGGGCGATCACCGATAGCAGTACCTCGAACCTCAGCGTCACACCTGTCTCGCTACAACGGTCGACGTTCTCGGAGCAGGATCGCGTGACCGTCACCGGCGGGGTTACCAATCATTCGTCGTCGCCCGCACCGAACGTCGAACTGTCGCTCGAGATCGACGGGCGCCCGGTCCAGACCGAACGAGTGTCTGTCGAGCCGAACAGCTCTACCTCATTTACGTTTGCGCCGTTCACGCCCGCGGCGCGCAATACGCGCGGCACCGTTCGAATCGCCGCCGACAAACTCCCGCTCGACAACGCGTTCAATTTCGTCGTCTCTCCGAAAGAGCCGGTGCGGATCATCATTGCGGAGCGTCCGGGGGCACCGCGCGATAACAGCCTGTATCTGTCGCGTGCGCTGGCGCTCGGCGAGGCGCCCCCCTTCGACATCGCGACCAGGTCCGCCGACTCGCTCTCGACCGAAGATCTCCAGCGCGCATCGGTCGTGATTCTCAATGACGCGCCGGTGGCGCAGCTGACGGCGGAACGGCTCGGTGCCTTTGTTGCCCGCGGCGGTGGACTGCTTGTCGCCATGGGCAGTCGGGCGACGTGGCCGGCTGCGGCCGGATCGACCGACGTTCTCGGCGCGACACTCGGACAGCCGATCGATCGGACCACCGGACAAGCCGCGCGACTCGGTGCGCTCGAGTACGGGGATCCGATCTTCGAGGCGTTTCGCGCGCCGCGAAGCGGCGACTTCTCGGGCGCCCGTTTTTACTCCTATCGCGCGGTCACGCCGGTCAAGGATGGACAGGTGCTCGCGCGATTCGACGACGGTGCCCCCGCGCTTGTCGGGCGCCGGGTTGGGAACGGCCGAGTGCTGCTGTGGACGTCTTCGCTCGATCTGCAGGGCAACGACCTGCCGCTGAAGGCGGTATTCCTCCCGTTCGTCCATCGAATGGTCACCACCCTGGCGTCCTACACCGAACGGCCCTCATGGCTGAAAGTCGGTGATGTGCTCGAAGCGGGACGGGCGGCGCCGGTGCCTGGAGCATCGCGTCAAGTGCAACCGCGCGTGGTGCTGACGCCATCAGGCGAACGAGTGATGCTCGATGGTGAAGGACCCGATGTGCTCGAGCTCACCGAACAGGGGTTTTATGAAGTGCGCGCGCAGGGACGCGACTCGGCGCCGCCGATGACCGTGGCCAGCAACGTGGATCTGTCCGAATCCGACTTGACACCGATGGATCCTGAGGAGGTCAAGGCGGGTGTGCTGGGACGAGCCGGCGGGGCCGTTCCAGCTGGGACGAACGTGTCCACGACTGACCAGGAACAGGAAAAGAACCAGCGCGTGTGGTGGTATCTCCTGTTCGCCGGAATTGTGATTCTCGGGCTTGAAACTCTTGTCGGAAACCGGATTTCTCGTTCGGGACCGATTCAGGTGTGACGCCACTCATTTGTCGCAATTGTCGAGCGGGGAGTGGCGGCGGGCGGTGTTAAGCTGACATCTAGGCGCGCCACCAGCGCGTGGCGGGTCTGCGGGGGCCGCCCACCTTCGCCAAGGCTCCGGCGGGGTCTCGCCGTAGCGCTTTGCGCGGAGGCGGAAAGCCCCCCGGATCTATCAGGAGAACCGCGCTTATGACTGACGAGTATCGGCGCACAGATTCGGCCTCGGAACTGGTCGAGATCATTCACCACGTGCGACGGCGGTGGCGCATGAAACTGGCGCTCCGCGGCGCGCTCGGCGTCGTCGGCCTCGGCGTGGTGGTGCTGCTCGCCTCCGCGTACGGTTTGGAATCCTGGCGATTCACTGCCGGCGCGATCATCACCTTCCGTCTACTCCTTGGTCTCGCGTTCGTCGGCCTCATTGGATATTTCTTCGTGCGTCCGTTGAGGCGGCAGGCCACCGACGAACAGGTTGCGCTGTATCTCGAGGAGCATGAGCCGTCGCTGCAGGCGGCAATCATCAGCGCCGTCGAAGCGGAACGCGGCGGAACCGGTTCACCATTCTCGGCGACGCTCGTGCGTCGGCTCGTGGAGTCCGCGGTCGACAAGGCACGCGAGGTCGACGGCGGCCGCCGGGTTGAGCTCGTGCCCATGCGCCGCTATGGGACGACGCTGGCAGCGATCAGCATTGCGACGCTCGCGCTGTTCCTTCTCGGTCCTGCATATCTTCGACATGCGCTCTCGGCCCTTCTGATCATCTCGCGCGACGTCGAAGCCGCGGCGCCGTACAACATCGAAGTTACCCCTGGGAATGCGACGGTGGCGCGTGGTGCCGATCAGGCGATCACGGCGAAGCTGTCGGGCTTCGACTCGGAGCAGGCGTCGCTCATGATGCGCAAATCGCCCGACGCCGCCTACGAACGCGTTCCGCTCTTGCGCAACGAGAACGGGTCGTACGAAGGGATGCTCTTCGATCTCGCAGGGCCGGTCGAATACTTCGTTGAAGCCAACGGGGTCAATTCCAAACACTACAACCTGAAGGTCATCGACCTGCCCTACGTGCAGCGCCTCGAGCTGGAATATCACTTTCCGGCGTATACCGGGCTCGCGCCGCAGAAGGTCGAGGACGGCGGCGACATCGCAGTTCTGAAAGGCACCGAGGTCCACGTCCGCGCCATGCCGACGATGGCCGCCCCCGGCGGACAGATCGTGCTGGGAGACAAGGACAAGTCGGGTCTGTCGCCGGATCCGTCGGGTGGATCGCCCGCGCCCCTTCTCGGCACCTTCAAGGTCGCCGCCGACGGGTTCTATCACATCGAGCTCGACGCCGCTTCGGGCGAGCGGTTGACCGCGTCTCCTCAATACACGATCGATGCGCTCGACGATCAGCCGCCGACCGTGTCGATCTCAAAGCCGGGGCGCGATACGACGGCATCCCCCATTGAAGAAGTCTTTGTCGAAGCGCGCGCCGAGGACGACTTCGGTGTCCGCGGCCTGGATCTCGTGTACTCGGTCAACGGCACGGCGGAAAAGACCCTCCGTTTGTTCGACGGCAAGAAGCGCATGACCGAAGTATCCGGTGGCCACACGTTCTATCTCGAAGAGCTGGACGTGAAGCCAGGCGATTTCGTGTCGTACTACGCGAAGGCGGCGGACAACGATTCGGTCCAGGGTCCAAAGCCGGCGATGAGCGACATGTACTTTGTACGCGTGCGCCCACTCAGCAAAGAATTCCGCCGCGCGCCGTCGGATGCCGGCGGTGGCGGCGGCGGCGGCGGTGGCGGCGGACAAGTTGGCGCGCTGTCTGAACAACAGCGCCAGATCATTGCCGCGACGTTCAACGTGCAGCGCGATCGCAAGAAAATGACCGCTGATAAGCTACGCGAGAACAGCACCGTCATCGCGTTGTCACAGTCACGGCTGCGCGATCAGGTCGAAGGGCTGCTCACGCGCATGAACAGCCGCCTGGTCGAACAGGATCCCGCGTTCAAGAAGGTCGCAGAGCTGCTGCCGCAGGCGGTAACGGAAATGAAGAACGCGGAAGGGAAGCTTCATGCCGTGAGTCCCGATGGCGCACTGGCGCCCGAGCAGAAGGCGCTGCAGTTTCTCCAGAAGGCCGAGGAAGAGTACGACACGCAGGTGCAGATCCAGCGTCAGCAGGGTGGCGGTGGCGGGGGTGGTGGACAGATGGCGCAGGACCTCGCCGACTTGTTCGAGATGGAACTCGACAAGATGGCGAATCAGTACGAGACGCGCCAGCAGGCATCGCAGCAGCAGTCGGATCAGAAACTCGACGAGCTGATGGAGAAGCTGAAAGATCTCGCGCGCCGGCAAGAGCAGGAAGCGGAGCGTCAGCGGCGCCGCCAGGCGCTCGGCCAGCAGATGTCGGGCAACGGCGCGGGACAGTCGCAGCGCGAACTCGCGGATCAGGCGGAAGAGGCCGCGCGCCGTCTGGAACAGTTGTCGCGCGAAGAGAATCGCCCCGATCTCGCTCAGGCTGCGCGTCAACTGCGCGATGCGGCTGACGCGATGCGCCGTGCGGCAGCCAACGGTCAGCAGGCGTCGGCAGCGCAGGCGGCGTCGGCGCTCGAGCGGCTGCAGGAAGCGCAGAAGCGGTTGCAGCAGGCACAATCGGGTCGGGCAGATCGCGACGTCAAGAATGCGCTGCAGCAGGCCGAGGAACTCGCGCGCGAACAGCGCGCGATCGCCGACGACGTCAAAGGTCTCGAGTCGGCGGGCGACCGTCGCCAGGAAAAGGCGCAACAGCTGATTGAGCGGAAGAATGCGCTCGAACAAAAGGTGGGCGAGCTCGAGCAGCAACTCGATCGCACATCGGGCGACATTCGCAATCAGGAAAAAGAAGCGTCGAGGAAGCTGAGCGAAGCCGCGAACGGGATTCGCGATAACAAGGTGCGCGACAAGATCAAGTATTCCGGCAGGATGCTGCAACAGGGCGCCGATCGGTCGTACCAGGAGCCGATGGAAAACTCGATCGGTTCGAACCTCGACACCTTGAGGAACACATTGTCGCAGGCCGCTTCTGCCCTGGGCCGTCCTTCGCAGGCCGACGCCATGAACCAGGCGCTCGACAAAGCGCGACAGCTCGCGCGCGGCGTGGATTCGCTCGATCAGCGAATGCGCGAACGTCAGCAGCAGGCACAGCAGGGCCGTCAGGGTCAGCAGAATCAGAACGGGCAACAAGGCCAGGACGGTCAACGCGGACAGGAAGGTCAGTCCGGGCAGCAGGGCCAACAGGGTCAGCAAGGACAGTCGGGTCAACAAGGCCAGTCCGGCCAGCAAGGGCAGTCCGGTCAGCAGGGCCAGTCCGGCCAGCAGGGCCAACAGGGCCAGGGTGGCCAGCAAGGCCAGCAGGGAAATGGTGGCAGCGGCGACCGGACGCAGAACGGCGCGGCGGGCAATGGCGACACGTTCGGCGGACGCTTCACCGACAACGGCGGCTATGGCGATCGCCGCGGTCAGTGGCTCGGCGGCCAGTTCGACCCAGGCGACATCCGTCAGTGGCGCGGTGAGGTTCGCCAGTTCGCCAACGACGCCCAGCAGCTGCGGCGGATGCTTCAGGGGCAAGGCATCGATCCACGCGCGCTCGACGATGTGCTTCGCAATCTGCGCGCGCTCGATGACGATCGCGTGTATAAGGACGCCGCCGAACTCGCGCGTCTGCAAAACGCCGTCGCCGAAGGGATGAAGCGCTTCGAATTCAATCTCCGTCGTCAGGCGGAGATGAAGGGGAGTGAAGTGTTCCTCTCAGGCGCCGACGATGTGCCGGAGGAATACCGCAAGCTCGTCGAGCAGTATTACAAGTCGCTGTCGAAGGGACCGGAGAAATCCACCGACACTCCGAAGACCGACGCTCCGAAGAAAGACGAGCGCAAATAGATGACCGGTCGGCGCTTTCCGCTGATAGTGATCACACTCATCATCGCGGGAAGCGCCGTGCTCAGTGCGCAGAATTTCATGCGCCGGAGCCGCGCGCCGTTGCGCGAGCCGACTGCGGAAAGCTTCGATGGCGGGTTTACCTTCTGCCGCGGGATGTACACTGCCGTTCGGCGGAACCCGAGCGGCGCGGGGTGGACGACCGATTACCCCGACGCGGACATCAACTTTTCAATTCGTCTCTCTGAGCTCACCAAGACCCGCGTCAGCAAACGCCCGGACGGCGAACCAAATCACCTGACTGTTCGGCTCACCGACGACAATCTCTTCAATTGTCCGTACCTTCACATGGAAGACATGGGGGCCGCCGAGTTTTCCGAGCAGGAAGTCGTCCGGCTTCGCGATTACCTATTGAAGGGCGGCTTTCTGTGGGTCGACGATTTCTGGGGACATGCGGAATGGAACTACTGGGTCGACCAGATTTCGCGCGTCCTGCCGCCGAAAGATTACCCGATCTTCGACCTGAAACCCGATCATCCGCTCTTTCAGACGCAGTATCCGGTCAAAGGCGTTCCGCAGATCCCCTCGATCCGCGTGTGGCGCCCCGGAGGCAGCACGTCGGAGTACGGAGAGGACAGCGTCGAAGTTCACGGCCGCGGAATCAGCGACAAGGCCGGCCGCCTGATGGTGTTCATGACGCATAACACCGACATCGACGACGCGTGGGAACGTGAGGGAGAAGATCCGAGATACTTTCTCGAGTTTGGACCCAACGGGTACGCGCTTGGGATCAATGTGATTCTATATGCTCTGAGCCATTGACATTGCTGAATGTTGATTGCTGAATGCTGATTGGGCAGGGCTAAGCCCTGCGCTGCAAATCTGTGACAATGTAGCGCAGCCCTTCAGGGCTGCCATCCCCGATGAAGCGTGTCCTGTTGGTAACCGTCCTCGCGGTCCTCGCGGCGGCTCTCGCCGGCGCGCAGGGCTTCGACCAGGGCTGGGGACAAGGGTGGGGCCGGCTTCGATACGCGCCGCCACGTTTTCCAACGAAAGACAGCTTCGACGGTTCGTTCAACTTCTGCCGCGGCATGTACGAAGCGGATCGTCGCGAAGCCGGCGGCATGGGGTGGTGGACGGACTATCCCGACGCGGACATCAACTTCTCTATTCGCCTCTCCGAGCTGACCAAGACCCACGTCAGCAAACAGAGTGACGGCGAGCCCAATCATCTCGTCGTGCGATTGACCGACGATGCCTTGTTCAACTGCCCCTGGATCGAGATGGAGGATGTCGGCGTCATGCGGTTGAGCGACGCCGAGGTCAAGCGGCTCCGCGAATACCTGCTCAAGGGAGGATTCCTGTACGTCGATGACTTCTGGGGCGAGCAGGCATGGGATCAATGGGCCGAGGAGATCAGCCGAGTGCTCGATCCGAAGAGATACCCGATCGTCGATTTGTCGCCGTCACATCCAGTGTTCCGTACGATGTTCGAAATCGCGAAGCTGCCGCAGATTCCATCGATTAATCACTGGATGCGGAGCGGCGGCGGCACGTCCGAGCGTGGCGACGACAGCGCGATTCCAGACATTCGCGGTATTTCCGACGAGCACGGCCGCCTCATGGTTCTCATGACGCACGACACCGACATCTCCGACGCGTGGGAACGTGAGGGGGAGGATCCCCGCTACTTCTATCTCTTCTCACCTGACGGGTATGCCGTCGGCATCAACGTCGTCCTCTACGCACTGACGCACTGATTGCCTGCAGCCGGGTTCCTTCCAGCGTCAATCTTCCGAGAGCCGTGTTCGTACAGAAATAAATGGTGCCCTCGGGTCCAGCCACTAACACACGGATCGGTCCGACCTGATTCTCCAGAAGCTTCTCCGACTCGATCACACTGATCGGATTGTCGTCTGCGAACCGGAGACGCAGGACGAATCCTTTGGTCGATGCAAGGAATGCGTTGTTCCGAAACTCCGGGATCGCGTCAGCCGTGTAGAACACCGCCGAACCGGATCCCGGAGGCAGTTCGGTGCGAGCGCGAGCGATCGCGCGCACCGGCGGTTCAGACATCGATACACCACTGAGGTGTCCCGACGTCGAATCGTTGTCGACAATCCAGAGGACCGGCGCGCGCGGATCCCACACCAGTCCTTGCGCGATGGCGACACCGCCGGCGACAGCCGGCGATGGCCCCGGCTGGTCGCGCGGCATCGTCCCGTCAGGATTCAACCGAAAGATCTTGCCGCTGGAGTCTTCGCTTCCGATGACGAGGTAGAGTTTGCCGTCGGGACCGAAGCGCATCATCGCAGACGATTCGCCGCCACCGTCGACCACGGATTGGAACAGCACGGCTCGCTGACCGAGCACACCGCGCAGTTCACGATATCGCGCGAGGAAGACGACCGGTCCGTTTCGTGAGTCAATCGTTTGCAGCACGAATACGAAACGCGTGCGCTGAAAATCAGGATCGAAGGCAATCGACAGCAGGCTCTGCGACGTGTCATCAGCGGGCAGCGAGAGGGCTGCCGCCTCTTGCAAGACCCCGTTCGAGAGGACACGGACCTGTTCACGCTCCGCAATGAAGAGTCGTCCGTCGGGTGACAGTGCGGCGTCGGCCGGGCGATCGAGTCCGTCGGCGAGCTTGTCGACCTGAAGTCGGACACCGTCGCGCGTGGGTTCAGGCTGGACACGCTGCCAGTCGGCTGCCGGAGCGGTCGCGGCCAAGAGCGCGGCAGACACGATGACGTGAAGCGCACCGGATCGATCACCTTCGACGACCGCACCTTCGGAGCCGCTGAAGGCGGCGATTTGCAATGTGTGTGCGCCGCTCGTCATCGCCGGCAGTTCTCCACTGCATGGAAAGCCAGCCGTTCCAGCCGTCGCGGAGCACGAGACACCGGTCATCTCGGTGCGGGCGTTGTCGACGTAGATAGCGAATCGGAGGGAACCCATCATGTCGGCGTCGGATGCCGGTTGCTCCCAGCCAATCCGCTCTCGACCGGTGATCGAAACCGGGCTTCCACCCGGGTCGGTCGCTGGCGCCGACGGCTTGCTCGACCCGCACGCGGCCACAAAAACCGTGATCAAGATCCAGAAACGGCGCATTCCCCCCATAATAGTTCGCTTTGCCGCCGGCTTGACTGTTCCGGCCCGATTCGTGCAACTCGAGGGCGACTATGCGCTCGATAAGCTCGATAAGATCGTCGGTTTTTGTCGTTCTCGTCTGTGCCGCGGTCGTTGCTGGGCATCGGACGGCTGCGCAGTCGCCCCTGATCGGCCGGGTTTACGCGTCCGGGTTTTCGTCGCCCGTCGCGTTTGTCCAGGATTCAACGAACAATACGCGCCAGTTTGTCGTTCAGCAAGGCGGCCGTATTCGGGTCGTCGAGAGTGGCTCGGTCTTGTCTGCTGATTTTCTCGACCTGACGGGTTCGATAACCTCTGGTGGCGAACGCGGATTGCTGGGCATGGCACTATCGCCCGACTACGCGACGAGCCGCAGGTTCTATGTCAACTTTACCGACCTCGCAGGGAACACCGTGATCGCCCGATTCCTGCGTTCGCCGGCGAATCCCGCCGTCGCAGATGCGTCGTCGCGATTCGATCTCCAGTGGCCGTCGGGGCTGAAATATATCCCGCAACCGTATCCCAATCACAACGCCGGTCATCTCGCATTCGGTCCTGATGGTTATCTTTACGTTGGCCTGGGGGATGGCGGATCGGGCAACGATCCTGAAAACCGCGCACAGAACCCGGCCGAACTCCTCGGCAAGATGCTCCGGATCGACGTGAACGTCGCGGCCAGTAACGTCAACGGCTACGTCGTCCCGTCAACCAACCCATTCGTGAATGGTGGCCCGACCGGAGTTCAGAGAGAGATCTGGAGTTTTGGACTCCGCAACCCCTGGCGATATTCCTTTGACATGCCGTCGGTCGGTGGAACCGGTGCCCTCATCATTGCCGATGTCGGTCAGGGTGCATGGGAAGAAGTTGACTACGAACCTGCGAACCGTCCCGGGCGCAATTACGGCTGGCGAAACAGGGAAGGCGCTCATCCGGCCGTCACCTTGCCGGCACCCGTGTACGTTCCGCCCAGCGGATTGACCGATCCGATTTGGGAGTACAGCCACTCGGTCGGACAATCAATCACCGGTGGCCTGGTCTATCGAGCCAGCGGGCTGCCCGCGACATTCCGCGGCCGCTATTTCTTCGCTGACTACGTTCAGGGACGGGTTTGGTCGATGGCGCTCTCGATCAATCCGACCACTGGCGAAGCGACCGCCTCGACGCCAACGGATCACACCACCGAGCTTGGAGGGTCGGCGGTGCTTGGCAACATCAGCGCTTTCGGTACCGACGCAGCTGGAGAATTGTATGTCGTCAATCACTCCGGCGGAACGATTGTGAAGATCCTCGGGAACACACCGCCGAGTCCGCCGACGAATCTGCGAATCATAAAGTGAGTTCAAAACTCAAACTCAAAACTGAAAGCGTGTAAGCACCCCCTCTTTCTTAGTCCATATCCTTTCAGTTGTAACCCGTTCCCCAGCACGATACTTGACGTAATCGTCCGGATCGTAAATCCGCAACATGTGGTTGATGTCGACGATCGGTGGCCAGGCGAGGCCTCCGATCGGATTATTGGCTTGAAACCGATCGACGAACTCCTGCTGTTCGCCGGTTTCGATCAGAAGGTAAGGCCGATAGCCGTGGGCACGGACGAACGCGAGCGCAGCGCCGAGCGCATCAGAGGGAAGCGCACGCCACGCCATCGTCACGCGATTCGAGTAGAACCGCACGCTTCCGGTTTCCTGCGCCGCGATCACCAGTGCATTTGGTGGCAGTCTCGATCCGACATACTCGCCGGCAAGCTTGAACCGCCGCTCGAATTCCCACAGTCCGAACACATGTCGCTGAATGCTCTGGCGCAAGAGCATGACCATGACGATTGCGGACGCGGTGTATGCGGCGACCCTCCACCATGATCCACGACGTTTCACGAACCACACGACGGCTGCGGCTGTCAGAACCAGCAGTGGTGGATACGCGGGCAAGACAAAGCGCAGGAACCACCACGCCTCAAAGACTTCGTAGGGAATGTAACAGGCGAAGACCGCCAGCACGAAGGCAAGCAGCCAGAGAACGCGCCGACGCGTCACGGTATCGCGCGCGACCCAGGGCGTCGCCAGCGCTAACAGGACGATAGGGGTCTCCGTCTGAATCAACCAGACTGGATACCGTTGCAGGTTGGGCCAGACGTGCTCCAGGCGAAAGAGAAAACTCAAGTCGCCGTACCCGGACTTCAGCGGTCCACCGTACATCGCGTTCTGCAGCAACGCGACGGTGACGACGGCGGGCAGCGCACCAATGGCGAACGCGATCCACGCTCGGATGACGGCTCGCAGGTCCAAGGGACGGACGATGAAGACGGCAAACGCGACGACCACGGCCAGCGGCACGAGGTTCGGCCGGACGAGAATGGCGAGCCCGGTAATGAGTCCTCCTGCAATCGCCAACCCGGGTGAGGTGGCGAAACGAGGATGCGTTGCCGCAACCAGCGCACCGACCCAGGCTGCTGTGGCAGGCACATCGCTCATCGGCTGGACGATTTGATACAGGAACGGCGGACTCGCGGCGAGCAGCATCGCGGCGATCGCTCCCGCCTGCGGCCCGGCAACTCGGGATCCGAGCACGAACGTCAGCCAGACTGCCGCGGCTCCGCACAGGGGCACGATCGCAAACATGGCACGACGGCCGCCAAGCAGTCGCGCTGCAGCCATCGCGATCGGATATCCGGCTGAACACATCGGCACGGATGCGCCGACGCGACCGGCGGCGGCGACATGCCCGACGGGCACAAACGCATCCCCTCCGTGCGCCCACGGTGCGACGGCCGCCAGGCGCTCGGTATGTGCGACCCGCCCTGACGCGAACAACTCTGCCTGACTCAGGTAGGAGTAAGAATCCTGTCCTCCCGCGGCGTGCGTGCCCCACACCACTCCCGCCATGGCCGCGGCCATGGCCGCAATCGCGGCGAGCACGCGAGCGACAGCCGCCCCCTTGTCCCTGACTTGCTCATACATCGGGTGACGCAGCTGGCGCTGGCGAGGAACTCGGCGCATACGAACCCTGCGGGCTCGCGTGCATCCGCTCGAGGCGGTGTGCCGTCATCTGCGCGACGTGCGACAGCGTCGACTCACCAAACGTCGTGCGCACGAGATCCAGGTATCGCGCGTTCGTGAAGTAGTGATGAAACGCATCGTCACGGAATCGAAGGACGTCGCCGGCTGACACGTGACGGGTCGGCAGAGGCAGCGTGTCGATCGCATGCTGCGAGTATCCGCTCCACGTTCGTGGCAACTGCCATCCGTTACTGAGCGCCTGTTGATACAGTGGAGAGCCCGGGTATGCCATCGCGCAATAAAAATTGGCGAATTCGCAGTTGAGATCCATCGCCAGATCGAGCGTCTGCTGCATCGTGTCGGGAGTGTCTTCCGGCAGGCCGAAGATGTAGTTGCCGATAATGTGAATGCCCGCTGACTTGACCTTCTCAACCGCCTCGTAAACCTGATCGACCCGATAACGCTTGTCGACATCGTTCAGCACACCTTCGTTTGCGGCTTCGATGCCGAATGCGAGCCAGTTGAATCCGGCGCGCTTCAGTTTGTCGAGCATCTCGTCTTTGACGGTGTCGACGCGCGCGTACGCCCAAATGTTCAGGTTGTAGTTCCGCTCGATGAGCAAGTCGCAGATGCCGATCACATGGCGCGGATGCAGCACGAACATTTCATCGGCGAATTTGATATTGCGGACGCCGTACTTCTGCACCAGAAGGTCGATCTGCTCGATGACTTTCGCCGGCGGCCAGAACCGGTAGCTGTTGACGTTCTCGCGAAGGCCGAGCGCTTTCTCGCCGGACTTGAAGGGAGCCTGAATGCAGCAGAACGAGCAGTGGTACGGGCAGCCCAGGGTGGTGTAGATGGCGGCGTAAGGCTCGCGTTCGATGCCGCCGAAGCAATGCCAGTTGTGCGCTCGGTAGCGCGACATCGGCAGCAGATCCCAGGCGATCGCCGGCATTTCGTGTTCGACGTCCTTCACGAGCGGCGCCGCCGCATTCGCTACCACGACGTCGTCGCGGCGGTACACCAGGCCACGCACATGACCGAGATCCGGGGTGTCCGATTGCCGCAGAGCGGTTAACAGGTCACTGACGCCGTAAAGCCCTTCATCGCCTGTGACGTAATCGCACGATTCCTCTTGCAGCGTCCGCTCGGGAAGAGCTGCGACGTGCCCACCGAGCATCAACACGCGCGTATCAGGGCTCGTCGTCTTGATCGCGGTCACGATCGCGGAAGCCCCGGTCATGTTCTGCGTCGAAGCCGAAGGCTGGTGCCCATAGACCACGACCGTCGCCAGGCGCGGCCGAAGATCCGCGATCCGAGCGGCGGTTTCTTCAGGACTCAGATCGTCGGCCTCCGCGTCCACGATCTCGACCGAGAATCCGCGCTGGCGCACGAACGTCGCGATGAGGCCTGCCCAGACAGGATTCTCCACCGCCGTCAGGCGCTCTCCCAGCGCCTGGTACAGGCGCAGCCGACTGCCTGGATTCACGAGCACGAGATCCAGTTGGCCGGTCCTCACGTCGTCACCTTCTCGACGGCGTGGTCAGCCGGCATCGACACGCCGAGTGTCGATGCGACGATGTACTGCGGACGATTGCGGATGTCCTTGTAGATGCGGATGACATAGATGCCCACCGCCGCAACGGCGACGAGGGTCGTGGTCCAGAAGAACGCACCCACCGCGATAAGCGCCAGCGTCGTCGATACGTCGGCGAACAGCAGTTGCCGCAGCGCGACGTAGAGGACGAGGAGCACCGTCGCCGCACTTGCGCCGAGCGCCAGCACAATGACCGCGAAGATCGGCATGAAGGAAAACGACGTCAGGCCCATAGCGAACGTTTTCCAGGGATTGCGGCTGAAAAACGGGAAGTGCGTTTTTCCCGCGTGCCGTGCGTCACGTTCGTACGGCACGAATGCCTGCTGAAACCCGATCCAGACAACCAGGCCGCGAAGGTAGGGATCGGACTCCCGCAGCGCGAGCAGGTGGTCGAGCGCCGGCCGGGACAGCAGTTTGAAGTCGCCGGCATCAACGGGCAGTTCAATTGACGAACCGATATGAATGATGCGATACGCGAGCCGCGTCAACATCATCTTCAGCGCGCTTTCGCCGTGTCGGCGCGTTCGCACCGTGTGGACGACGTCGGCGCCTGCCCGCCACTTCTCCAGCAGTTGCGGAATGATTTCCGGAGGGTCCTGCAGGTCCGCGTCCATGATGATCGTGGCAGCGCCGCTCGAAGCGGACATGCCCGCACGGGCGCACTCCGACACGCCAAACCGGCGCGACATGTTGATGACCTTCACCCTCGGATTTCGCGACCGTGCGTCGATGAGTGCTTCCAGCGATCCATCGTCGGATGCATCGTTCACGAACAGAAGTTCGTAGTCCACGCCGGTACGGCCGAACATGGCATCGAGGCGGGCGATGAGCGTCGGGATGTTCTGGCGTTCATTCCTGAACGAGAACACGACGGAAACGAGGGGGAGCTCACTAACCACCGTTTTTCACCGTCACGCTGCATTCATGTCCTAAGAGATGGAAAGGAGAAAGGAGAAGGAGGACGGAGGGTTTTTTCTGCAAAAAATTGACTCCGTTCTCCTTTCTCTCTTCTCCTTTCGATCTCTTGGGCGTGAACGCCGTTGATAGTACATAGAGCGTAGTCATCAGCTAGACGTTCGAATATTTGCTGTTCCGGATCATTGCGAACCCTTTGATCAATTCCCGTATCCCGTCGTCCAGCGAGTGTGCCGGCCGAAATCCGGTGCGTTCGATCTTTTCGTTCGAGACGATGTAATCGCGCTTGTCGGGATCCTGACCGATAGCCGATTCAACGAAGACGAACGACGGCAGGTGTGTCTGAATACGCTCGCACAGCTCGCGTTTCGAAAGGTTCGCATCCGACAGACCGACGTTGTATGGGCCGCCTTTCATCTCGTTGAAGTGCTCGATCCCGTGCAGGAACACCCGCGCGACGTCGCGGACGTGAAGGTAGTTCCGCTTGAAATGACTCTCGAACAGGACGATGAAACGATCGGTGTAGGCGCGATAGGTGAAGTCATTGACCAGAAGATCGAGACGCATGCGAGGCGAGATGCCGAACACCGTGGCCAGCCGGAAACTGATGGCGTTCGGATGCCGGTCGAGGAGCGTCTGCTCGACGGCAACTTTGTCGCGCCCGTAGAGTGAAATTGGTCTGATTGGCGTTTCTTCCGTACAGAACTTGCCCGGTTCGCCAACGCCGTAGCCACTGTTGGTGATTGGCAGCAGGACGCGCTGGTCCTTGCCGAGCCATTCGAGCATCGTGACGATCGCGTCTTTGTTTGTCGTCGTCGCCGCAATCGGGTCGCGATCGCAAAGCGGCGCCCCCACCAACGCGGCAAGAGGAATGATGATGTCAGCGCCGGTCACGAGCGGCCGCATCACATTCGCCGAGCGGACGTCACCGCGGACGAGAGAAAATGCCGGGTGATAACAGACGGCCGCGAGGCTGTCCTGGTCGTACATGAAGTTGTCGACAGCCGTCACCGCATAGCCGCGTTCGAGCAGCGCAGGCACCAGCGTTGAGCCGATGTAACCGGCGGCTCCGGTGACGAGGACCTTTGTCGGCATGAAAAGCCCTCAGTGTAGCATCACCACCCGCGAGCGCCCGTGGATATGGCAGAGCGGGAGGAGCGGCGGTCAGACTCTCGCCGCCGCGTCGAGCACTTCGCGAAGCCGGTAGACCTCGGCGGTAAGGTCGCGGGGATGATTGCCGACGAAGAAGCCGCGGTCGTGCGCGATATTGGCGTTGACGATCGGGCCGGCGGTGTCGTAATCGAAGTACTTGATGGCTTCGTGACGGAGGAAACAGCCGCCGGTAATCATCCGGAATCCAATGCCGGCTGTGCGCAGCGCGTCCATGATCCTGCCGCGGTCGAGATTCGTGGCCGGGTTCAGGACGAGCGTGAAACTGAACCAGGAACTGCAGCCATTCTCCCGCTGGATGATGAATCGGTCGTCGCCGGCGAACAGCTGGACGAAGAGTCGCGCGTTTCGGCGACGGATTTCCAGCATCGTGTCGAGCTTCTTGAGCTGTTCGCGACCTACCGCGCCGCACACTTCGAGCGGCCGCACGTTATAACCGGGCAGCATGAACCGATAGGCTTCAAAGAACGGGTCATCGTGACGGCCGGTGTTGATCGGTGAATCCGCCGGCAGATCGCGCGCCCACCCATGATTCCGGATGGCCCGTGCCAAATCGGCGACCTCTCGATCGTTGGTCAGGAGCAGGCCGCCCTCCATCGTTGAAATATGGTGCGAATAGAACGTGCTGAACGTATTCACGTCGCCGAACGTGCCGCACAGCTTCCCGTTCAGGCTGGCGCCCATCGACTCGCAGTTGTCTTCAAGGAAGTACAGGCGATGCGCATCGCAGAAGGCGCGAATCGTTGCCAGCGGTGCCGGGTTGCCCAGAATGCTGACCGCAACGACCATCCGCGTCCGCGGCGTGAGTGCCGCGTCGAGCCGCGATGCATCGAGATTCAGCGTCTGCAGATCGACGTCGACGAATCGCAATCGCAAACCGTACTGCTGAAGTGGGTGATAGGTCGTCGCCCATGAAATCGCTGGAACGATTACCTCGTCGCCGCGCTGAAGCGGCCGCTCTCGTCTGTAGCAGAGGGCCGCAACCGCAACGAGATTCGCCGAGGACCCGGAGTTGACCATCACGGCATGGGTCATCCCGAATTTTGCGGCAAACGCTTCTTCGAAGCGTTTGACTTCCTCACCCATCGTGTATCGATCGGATTGGCAGACGCGCTGAATCGCCGCGAGTTCTTCGTCTCCCCAGGTCGTGCTCGCGAGGTCGTAGAACATCAGCGAACGAGACTCCTGGCGGCTGCGGCAATCCTGGCGGCGTCGGGATAGAAGAACTGCTCGAGCGTGTAGCCGGCAGGGGTTGGGATGTCAGGGAGGCCGACGCGCGCGACCGGCGCCTTGAGGAACTGAAACCCCTTTTCCGCTGCGAGACATCCAATCTCGGCGCACACGCCGCCTTTCATCCACGCGGTATCGACGGCGACGATGCGGCCGGTTTTCTCGAGGGACTCGAGAATGATGTGCTCGTCCATCGGCTTGATAGTGCGCAGGTCGATGACTTCTGCGCTGATTCCTTCGGCTTCGAGATCCGCTGCCGCCCGCACCCCCAGTTCGATCGCGTGCGAAGCCCCGACGATTGTCACGTCGTCTCCGCGTCTGCGGTAGATCCCCTTGCCGATCGGGACGCGGTAAAAACCGTCGGGCACGATCCCGTCCTTTTTCATCAGCCATCGATGCTCAAAGACGCAAACCGGGTTGTTATCCAGAATCGCAGAAAGAAGCAGGCCTTTTGCATCGTACGGGGTGCTGGGCATGACGATCTTCAAGCCAGGCACCCCGAGCAGCAGACCCTGAATCGCCTGCGAGTGCTGTGCTCCCGATCCCCATCCGCGTCCGATCGCCGCCCAGACCACCATCGGCACCGTGGTCTGACCGTTGTCCATGAAATGAAATTTGGCCGCGTGTGTGACGAGCTGATTGAACGCAAGCAACACGAAGTCCGGACGATTGTGCATGAACACAGGACGCATGCCGTTCATGGCAGCCCCGGTGCAAACGCCCATCATCCCTTCTTCGGAGAGTGGCGTATCGAACACGCGATCGCTGCCAAACTGCGTCTGAAGACCGCGCGTCGTGCCAAACATAGCCGAAGGGTCGTCGACGCCTTGTCCCATGACGAACACTGCAGGATCGCTGTCAAGGCTGATGGTCAACGCTTCGTTGATCGCCTTGACGTAGCTGACCACGCGACCCTCGGCAGGATCTGGTGCGTCGTAAACGAGCGAATTAACTAATCCTTCATCCCACGGCATCAAACTGGTCTTTGCTGCAGGATTTGTTGTCCGGGATTCGAGATCCGGAATCCGAATTGTTCAGTCGGCATATACATGGCGAAAAAGATCTCTTTCCGTCGGATTCGGGCTGTTCAGAGCAAACTCGAACGCATCGGCAATTTCAGTGGCAATCTTTCTTTCCATGTCGCCAAGCGCCGCATCGTCGACCAACTGTTTGTTCCTGAGAAAGTGCTCGTGGAGGGCAATCGGGTCGAACCCCTCCCAGTGCTCCCGCTCCGCGATGTGACGGTAGCCCGTATGCGTGTCGTCGCCGGCCCCGCCGTGCGCGCGAAGGCGATAGACGGGAGCTTCGATGAACGTCGGTCCATCGCCGGCGCGTGCACGCTCGACTGCCGCCGCGGCTGCGTCGTGCACGGCAAGCACGTTCACTCCGTCCACCGCGACCGAGGGAATCTGATAAGTGGCCGCCCAGCGGTGAAGATCGCGAGGCGGTTGCCGGGTGGATAGCGGCGACTGCACCGAATAGAAGTTGTTCTCGCAGAAAAATACGACGGGTGCTTTCTTCAGAGCCGCGAAATTCAGGCTCTCGGAGGTGACCCCTTCTTCGGTCGTCGCGTCTCCGAGGAACACCATTGTGGCTCGATCTTCCCCCTTCAACTGTGCCGCCAACGCCGCGCCGACCGCGATCGGCACCGCGCCACCGACGATCGCCGAGGTGCCGGCCATCCCCACCTTCTTGTCGATGAGGTGCATCGAGCCGCCGCGGGAACCGACGCAGCCGGTGACCCGGCAGTGCATTTCAGCAAGCATCGCCTTCAAGTCGCCGCCCTTCGCCAGGTAATTGCCGTGGGTGCGATGACTCGAATACAACAGATCAGTCGTTCGCAAGGCAGCGCACGCTCCGACCGACGTGGCCTCTTGCCCGATGACAAGATGAATCGGCGTCTTCATTTGATCCTGGTGATAACGCCGTTCGATCTCTTCCTCGATGCGGCGAATGCGCAGCATCGAAAAGAAAAGGCTGACGAGAAAATCCGAGTCGTGTGCGGACCCGTACCGCTCAAATCCCCCTGCGCCCTCGCCTTTGTATCCATAGCGAATGGTCATGTCACCACCCGTCCGGTTGATAGAGCACAATTCGGCTTCCTGACGTGTCAAACCGGAAAGGCACATCGATGAGTTTTGGCAACGCTGCACGAATCTTGGCACGATGTTCGGGACGAACAAATAGAAGCAGGAATCCGCCGCCGCCCGCACCCAGCAATTTGCCGCCAATGGCACCGGCTCGAATTGCCGTGTCATACAAGGCATCGATATCGGGAGTCGACACTCGATCGGAGAGTCGGCGTTTCAACGACCAGCCTTCGTTCAGCAAGCGCCCAAACTCCGCCAGGTCACACTGCGAACGCAGCGTTTCGATCGCACGATCCACGATTTCCGTCAAGGCGCGCAGCTCGCTGGCGCGTCGCGACAGATTTTCGATCTGGGTCTTCGCGATTTCAGCGGCCGTGCGCGAGAGGCCCGTGAATAACAGCATCAGGTGCCCTTGCAGTGCCTCCAGGCGTTCGGGACGCATGATCAGCGGCGCAACCTGGTAGGTTCCGTCCTGCCGGAAGGTGATGTGATTGAACCCGCCGAAGGCCGCCGAGATTTGATCCTGAGCGCCAACCGGCTCACGAAGGACGCTGTGCTCGACGTAAATCGCTTCGTGTGCAAGCTCGTCTTTCGAGATATGGCGGCCGTCGAGCGCGCGCACAGCGCTGATCAACCCGACGGTGAAAGCGGAACTCGATCCGACACCAGATCGGGCCGGCAAGTCGCCGTCATGGTGAATCTCCAGCCCTCGGGTCACCCCGAGGTGCTGAAGCACGCCGCGCGCGGCGGGATGCGCTAGCTCCGAGATTTCCTTGACGTTCTCAACGAACGAATACACGAGCCTGAACTTGTGTTCGAAGAACGGCGGCAGGTCACGGACGCTGATGTAGCAGTACTTGTCGATCGTCGTCGACAGCACCGCTCCGCCATGTTCGCGATACCAATCTGGATAATCGGTGCCCCCACCAAAGAACGACACCCGGAAGGGGGTGCGGCTGATGATCATTCCGGAATCTCGTACAGCAGGTAGCGCGCATTCTGCGCGACGATCGGCAGGCGCAGCGTCCAGTCGTTGTAGGTCATCACTTGTGACACATTGTACTTGCGTCGAATCTCCTGCCACCGTTCTTGCGAATACGCCTCCCAGATGCGCCGGTTGTACGAGGAAGGAATGACGCCGACGCCGTGCGCCTCGTCGGGCGGGTTGAAGAAATCGATGTCGTAGACGTCGCGGAGAATCCGTGCCATCTCGGGTCCTCCCGCCAGCGCATAGGGAAGCCCGTCGAGACCGCCGCCATCGAGGACAACAGGACGGCGAGTCCGCAACTGGACGAGATGAAGATCGCCGCCGGTGAGAAGCATGCCGCTGCCTCGACCCGCAGTCGCGAGCAGCGCGTCATTCGTGCGGTCGCGAAAGGCAACCGCGGTGGTTCGAAGCTGTGGATGAAGCAGACTCGACAAATTGTGATGACTCAGCACCAATCCTGCCATCGTTGCGATGAGCAGCACCCGCGCCGGAACGTTGCGGTACATCCCCAGAATCCCGAAGACGAGTGCGGCAAACATCATCACGTCGACGTTGACGACACGCGTCGGCATCAGGACGACGAGGAACCCTGGCAATCGATCGGGTGGCACCTGGGACAAGGCGATGCACGCGAAGCCCACGATCGCGCTGGCGATGACGAACCGAAGAACGAAGGCTGCCGACGGGGGCAGCCGTTTGCTGAACCACATCAACCAGACGACGCCGACGAGAACGGCGATCACGTTCAGCGCCGCACCGGCGTTGCCGAATCCCATTGGCTGCCGATGCTCGTCCCACACTGCAGTAAACGTCGATAGGTACCGCGCCGCGGTAGATGCGTCAATTGCGGGAACGTGGCGCCCCGTCCACAGATGCAGCGCCAGGCTCGTCGCCGTCACCAGCGCTCCGGCCGAGAACCATCGCCAGCGTGGCAGGATGTAGGTTGCGACGGTCTGTCGATCCGACGCAAAGGCGAGTGCCGTGATCACTCCGAGCCAGATGCCGAGCGATGGGTGAATCGCGGATGCCAAACCCAGAAAGAGAAGCGCCGTCCGGTAGCGACCACAGCCCAGAAGTGCTGCGACGAGAACGATCCACGACAGTCCGACGCTCCCGTAAGTGTGAGATGTCCCAAGCAGGAAAATCGGATACCTGATGCCGTAGTTTGTGGCCCCGCTCAAGAAGACCACGATCGATATGGCGACCGACAACCAGATCGTGCGAGTGAACACGTAGGCGGTCATCGCGAGCGCCTGGAACGACAACATTCCCGTCGCGCCGCTTAGCCATATGGAGAGACGAGCCTCGGAGACTCCAGCGGCGAGAAGCGCCGCGCAGATCTGATGGAGGATCGTCCAGAGCTTCAGGTGATAGATCAGAAATGGGTTGCCTGGCGGATAGCGCACGATCCCTGCAAGCACCTGCGCGGTCTCTACTGGAACCTGCCACTCCGGAAAGCCGCGAGATCCGACGTAGTAGCCGATCAATCCACTGAGCGCGAGCGTTGCGAAAGCGCCAGTGCGACCTGAATCCGCCGCTAGCTTCTGGCTCATCATCCGCGCAGCCGCTGCGCAATCAATACCCGCAGGGCCATCCAGCCATCACGCCATCGCATCGAGACGAGGGTCTCAGGCAACGTCACACGGATCTATTCCGGGGGCTCGGTAAACGCCGAATACAACATCGTGACCGCCGTGTACACGACGACAACGATCACCAACCAACGGACGGCAGAGATCGGAAGCCGTGTGACGATGAAGGCGGCGAGGAGGACGCCAGGAATGCCGCCAATTGCCAATCCGAGTGCGGCACGCAGGCTATAACAGCGCTCGCGGATGAAGGTAAGGCTGCCGACCGGCATCAGGAACGCGCACGAGCCCATCATGATCGGAAACGCCGCCGTGGGATTCATCCCGAGCAGGCTGACGAGGATCATGCACGGCGCGTAAAGGCCGATGCCAAGCGACATCAGCGCCCCTAGCATGAAGTTCACGGAGACACCGATCAGCAACTTAATCCCGCGCACGCCGAGTGCCTCGCCGCCGCCCGGAAACAGATTCAGATTGGTCATCAACATGAGCGTCGCGGCGACGAGGAGTGCGGCGCCCATGCCGATCTGGACGCGGCGCTTCGGCCACGACGCGACGATTCCGGCGCCCAGCCACGCACCCAGCACGGCCGCGAGAATGAACGCGAACAGGGTCAGCACGTCGACCCTGACCATCGTCGTATAGATGAATGCCTGCACGACGGTTGGCAGCGTGTGACCGGAATTCAACGTTCCCGGAATAATCCGATCGGGCACGAGGCGAAAAAATCGAAAGAGCGCCGTCGTTGTGGCAAACGAGCCGATGCCCAGGGTGTCGAAAAAGTTCGTGAGCGCTCCGATCCCGATTTCGGTCAAGGTCGGAAGTCGGACGTCAGTCGCGGGAGACGGGGTCGAAGTCGGACTGCGGCGGACGGCGACCACGGCCGCGCTCCAGCCGGCGACGAACAGTGCCGTCAGCGCGCCTAGCGCTCCCTGTAGCGCCAGGATCGGATTAATTCCCATGTCAGCGCGATCTCCGTGTCGATGAAGTGTGGCGGAATGCGAAAGATGATAATTCAGCATTCAGAATTCAGCATTCAGAATTCCGATTGCTTCTTCTGAAATTCGGCATAGGAGATGAGCATGTTTCGCTCGAACGCCGCGGTGAATGGAAGGCCGCGGCCGATGTCGGTCAGCAGGTTTGCGATCGCGAGCGCCCCGGGATCGTCGAGCAGCTTGTGCACAGCGACCGCGCTCGCCGCATAGGCGAGCGCGGCTTCCTTTGACGTCAGCCCTTCGAACGAGTCCTCGAGGCGCGACAGTGGCACGCGTGCTTCTGACTGTCGGATCTGTTGTTCCTTCTTCCGGATGTCGCTGCCATCAAAACAATCGGCCAGTCCTTCGTGCAGCCATGTCGGAACGCCGCGGGTGGCGACGCTTTGAATCAGCGCGTGTGTAAACTCGTGCGCCAGGACGCGTTCGAACTCCGTGCGGTTCTGCAACGCGCCCTGAACTGGCACACGGATTCGTCCGTCGAACGAGCCGCCGGCCCATGACGGCGATCGGGTGATGTCGTGAAACTGCTCGCGCGTGTAGAGGATTACCGTGGTTACACCAGTAGGATAGATGGATAGCGCGGTTCCTATGCGCCAGTAGGCCGCTTCCAGCACCGCCACGGCGCGATTCGCGAGTTCCCCCTCCGCCGGCCCCTCAAACATCACGGTGAAATGATCGCCGAGCGTCTGCCGGAACCCGCTGTGAAGTTCCGCTTCCTTTCGCCACGCTTCGAGTTGTTTGGTCAGCTGCGGATGATTCGGACTGAACGCGAGCGCCCGCTGATACGTCTCGATGGCGCCATCGAGATCGCCTGTCTGATACAAGACGCTGCCAAGGAGCAAGGATGCCGGCGTCAGCGATGGCTCGATTTTCAGCGCGTCAACGAGCAGTCGCCGGACATCGTCGGTTCGTCCCTGCAAGCGTGCCACGAGACCGGCACCAAGGAGGATCGACGGCGACTGCGGCCCTGTTCGCAGCGCATCGTCGAACGCAGCGGCTGCCTCCGGAATGCGCCCGGCATTCAGCGCCTCCCATCCGGCTTTCGAGAGTTGAGCCGTCGTTCGCTGCTGTCCGGCGGCTGCTGTAAGCGCCAAGTGCCCGGGAATCGTCAAAAGCAAGAGAGCGATGAGGCTTCTCAAGCGCCCCCGGGTGTGCATAGGACGAAACATCGTTTGGTGTTACCCTTATACCCTTACTTTGAGGTGTGTATGCTGAAACTCTTGTCCCTTTGCGCCGCTTTTGGCATCGCTGCCATGGCGACCGCACTGTCGGCACAGGGTCAGGCCCCTGCAAGTCCTGTCGAGCTGAAGGTTGGCGACACCGCGCCGGCGTTCTCGCTGATGGGATCCGACGGCAAGGTCCACAAGCTGTCGGACTACAAGGGCAAGACCGTGGTGCTGGCGTGGTTCCCCAAGGCGTTTACCGCTGGTTGAACGGCCGAATGCAATTCGCTCCGTGCGAGCGGTGAAGCCATCCGTCAGTACGACGTTGCCTATTTCATGGTGAGCGTCGACAAGCCTGAAGACAACAAGGCATTTGCTGAAAAAGAGCAGGCCGACTTTCCGATTCTTGCCGATCCAGACAAAACGGTTGCGAACGCCTACGGCGTCATTCCGCCCGATCGTCCGCCCGACCGGCAGTTTGCCTCGCGCTGGACGTTCTACATTGGACCGGACGGAAAGATTCTCGCCATCGACAAGGGCGCGACCGGCAGAGGAATCAACCCGGCAACTGCCGGCCAAGACCTGGTCACGAAGCTGAACGAACTCGGTATCAAGAAAAAGGCCTCGAAGTAGGACCACACACCTTTTCGTCATTACAACACTGCGCGCAAGTGTTACATCCTTGCGCGCAGTGACTCGTTTCGGCAGCCCTCCGATTTTTTTGCAACTGCAAGTGCCATCAGGATCTTAGCGAGCGCGCGAGGTCCGGCACGATCCGTGATATCCCACCGGACCGTGGCAGTGCGTACTTTCGCCGTATCGGCCGCGCTCATTGGCGCCGTTGTCGTCGTCCAGGCTGCGACCCCGCCGGTGCTCAATGAGCCGCTGGTCGGTCGCCAGGTGTTTCCGACGAGCAACTGGTGGAACGCGGACGTCTCGGCCGTTCCCGTCGATTCGCGTTCCGCCGCGCTCATCGACTTCATCAGTGGGCGCACGCCAACGAATCCAGCGGCGGTGCGTCGACTCCATCCGGACTTCGGTCCGCCACCCTACGGTTTCCCGTACGTCGTTGTCGCCGGCGACCAGGCTCGCGTACCGCTCACGTTTGTCGCTTATGGCAGTGAAAGCGACGCGGGCGCACCGGGGTTGCCCGGTTATCCAATTCCCGACGAAGCGCGCACGCAGCCTCACTACATCGAAGGCGATGTCATTGGCGGCGGGCCGTCTGGCGATCGGCACATGCTGATCATCGATCGTGATCGCTGGCTGCTCTACGAGACGTTCGCCACCAGGTGGAACAGTGCAGCGGGACGATGGGACGCGGATTCGGGCGCGGTGTTCAATCTGACCACCAACAACCGGCGGCCGGAAGGCTGGACATCGGCCGACGCCGCCGGCCTGGCCATATTTCCAGGGTTGATCCGCTACGACGAGGTCTTTGGGACCGGCGAGATCACACATGCGTTCCGGGTCACGGTGCGCGCGACGAACGGTTACGTGTGGCCGGCATCGCACGCGGCAGGTTCGAACGCCAGCGCGGCGCCGATGGGTGCGCGTCTGCGGCTGAAAGGGTCGAAAGACATCTCGAGTTTCACACCCGAAGTGCAGCGCATGTTCCGTGCGATGAAGCGATACGGACTCATCGTCGCCGACAACGGGTCCGACATGTACATCAGCGGGACGATGGACGCGCGGTGGAACAACTCGGTGCTGAACCCGGCATTCAACGCGCTGACTGCCGACGACTTCGAAGTCCTGCAACTCGGCTGGCGCGAATCCGCCACTCCCAGAGCACCGACGAATGTGCGGATCTTGCGATAGTCTCTTTTGCTGCTCGCTTCGAGCAAGCGCTGACAGGCGCGGGAGCCTTCCGCCACCGAACTATGCGCCGATGTTAATGACCGGCGTCATCGGTCCAGGCGCGGGATCTCCCCGATAAAGCACTGCCTCCAGAAAGAGACCGGCGGCCGGCGCGGCGAGCGCGGCTGGTTTGGAGCCACCGTGTTCATCGCGGAGCAGGCGAGCGGCATCCGATGGGTCGAGTTCATTGCGGCCGACGGCGGCGAGTACTCCAACCATTCGCCGCACCATCTTCCACAAAAAATGTGAGCCCTGCACGCGGATCAGGATCAGTGCTCCGCTCTCGGCGATCTCGATTGACTCGACCAGCACGCGGGTCGACTTTTCTTCCGGCTCATCGTCGGTAAACGCCCTGAAGTCTTTCATCCCGATGAATGCGTTTGCTGCCGCGCGCATCGCGTCGAGCGAAAGCGGGTTGCGAATCCACCATACGAGCGGTTTCCCGAAGGCCGTTCGGCGGCGCGAAATCTGGTAGAGGTAACACCGCGAGATGGCATCGTGGCGCGCGTGAAACCTGTGCGGCGCAGGCTCAATGGTACGGATGTGAATGTCTGCTGGAAGCTCGTCGTTCAGTTTGCGCCGCAGCGACTCGGGTTGCAGCGTTGTGTACAACTCGAGATGCGCGACCTGCGCCAGCGCGTGGACGCCGGCGTCGGTGCGGCCAGAACCATATAGCTCGAATTCACGGCGCTTGGAGACGTCGCGGATCGCTCGATCGATCTCCCCTTGTACCGTCCGCGCGTTCTTCTGAACCTGCCAACCACTGTAGCGCGTGCCCGCATACTCGATGAGCAATTTGAATCTGGGCATGAGTCAACATCTCATACGGTTTGTGAATCGTGAATCACTAATCCCGGATCCCGCATCCCGGCGAATTCACCGATTCGGTGATCCACGATTAGTGATTCAGGATTCACCGGTACGCCGTACAATCGGAATCGGAACCTTGCCATGAGACCAGTAAACGGATTGCATCACATCACCGCGATCGCCGGGCCGGCGCAGGAGAATCTCGATTTCTACGCTGGCGTGCTCGGCATGCGGCTCGTGAAGAAGAGCGTCAACCAGGACGATCCTGGAACCTATCACCTGTTCTACGCGGATGCGGAAGGGAGACCCGGCTCGGATCTCACGTTCTTTCCGTGGGCCCAGATGGCGCCGCCTCGAATGGGATATGGTCTCGCTGTCGAGGTCGGACTTGAAGTGCCCGCCGACAGCCTGTCGTACTGGGGCGCTCGCCTGGAGAAATACGGCGCGCGGATCGATCGCGTCGAGACCCGGTTCGGAGAACGGGTGCTGCCCGTGACTGATCCGCATGGTTTGCGGCTCGCGCTTGTCGAACCGGCGAAATCCGATCGGCCGTTCACAGCGTGGGAGGAAAGTTCAGTCGATGGCGCGCGTCAGATACGCGGCCTGCACCACGGCCGACTCTGGGAACGTCACGAGGAATCAACTGCCACCTTTCTTACGGCGGTACTTGGATTCGAGCGGCTTGGCAGTGAAGACGGATGGACGCGCTACGGATTCAAAGACGCGTGGGGCAGTGTCGACGTCCGCGAAACGCGCGACGTGTCGCGCGGGGCCTGGGGCGTCGGGGCCGTCCATCACCTCGCGTGGCGCGTCGACGATGCGACGCATCAGTTGGCGGTGAGTGCGCAAATCGAAAAGGCCGGCGCCCGTCCGACACCTGTGATCGATCGGTTCTGGTTCAAATCGGTGTACTTTCGCGAACCCGGTGGCGTGCTGTTCGAGCTTGCAACCGATGGCCCGGGCTTTGCCGCCGACGAGGATCCGGCGCACTTGGGCGAGACGCTGGTGCTGCCGCCCTGGCTGGAGCCGTCACGCTCGCGGATCGAGGCGGTGCTGCCAACGTTGCGGCCCGTGACGGAAGCGGAATTCACCGCGAAAGAACGGAGATGACGGAGGGCCCGGAACAAGATCAACACGGAGACACGGAGGGACGGAGAAATTCCGTGTCTCCGTGCCTTCGTGTTTGGGCTTGTCCCGTGTCCTCCGTCATCTCCGTTCCGCCGGCAATTCCATCTTGTACAACTCCGTCCCTCCCGAATTGCGCAGCGTGACCGTCAGCGCCCGCGTTTTCGCCGACGCGTGCAGTGTACCGAAGAACTGAAAGCCATCGCTTGGCGGCCGGTTCGGCTTCATGCCCGCGGGTATGCCGACGAACTTCACTTCGGGTCCGAACGTGCGGTCGAGTTGCGCCGGGCCGTAGGTGCCCGCGTGCGCGGGTCCTGCCACGAACTCCCAGAACGGGTGAAACTCGGTGAAGGATGCGCGTGACGGATGGTAATGATGCGCGGCGCAATAATGCACGTCGCCCGTGACGAAGACGACATTGCGGATCCGTTGATCGCGGATGAACCTTAGCAGGTGGGCGATCTCCAGTTCACGTCCCAGCGGCGCGCCATGATCGCCATTCGCGACCGCTTCGAAGAGCGGACCATCGACCACCGTCAACCCCAGCGGCATGTCGCTGGCGACGATCTTCCATGTCGCGCGGGATTCAGACAGCCGCCATTTGAGCCACGCCACCTGTGACGATCCCAGGATTGCCGACTCGCTGGCCAGAACAGTCTGACGATTTTGCGAGTTCGGGCCGCGATAGCTGCGCATGTCGAAGCCGAAGATCTCAACCAGTGGTCCGAAGCGAATGGCACGATAGATCCGTTCGGGATCGGTCGGATCGAACCGCATCGGCGTGTATTCCTGAAACGCCCGCTTGGCCCGCGCGGCGAGCAGCGCGACGCTGTGCTCCGAGTGCGGCATGTCTGCGCCGAGAATCTCGGTCGGATACCAATTGTTGAGGACCTCGTGATCGTCCCAGATGACAAACTGCGACAGCGAGGCGTTGAAGCGGCGGACGTTGTCGTCGAGCAGGTTGTATCGATGATTGCCGCGGAAGTCGTCGAGGGTCTCGGCCACCTTGCTCTTTTCCGGCGTCACGATGTTGCGCCACACACGGCCATCGTCCAGCTTTATCTCTGACGGAAGCGGGGCGTCGGCGTAAATCGTGTCGCCGGTGTGGATGAATACGTCGGCGCCTGCCTGGCGCATCGCCTCATAGAGGCGCATGCCACCCAACTCGACATTGATTCCCCAGCCCTGACCGACGGTATCGGCGGTCCACGCGATCGTTACGTCGCGCGGCGTCTCGGTCGCGCGAACTGGTGTGGTGAAACTGCCGATGAGCGGCTCGCTCCACACTCGCAGATCGGACAGGCTCTGGAACTGCACGCGATAGAAAATCCGCTGGTTGGTGGGGAGGGCCCTGAGGTCTACGCGAGCCGTGAAGTCACTGGCCTCGAGCGCGGCCGGTCCGACGATTCGATTCGTCGTCGCGAACGATTCGGTCGTGGAGTATTCGACAACCAGTCGCGATGGCCGATCGGTTCGGCTCCAGATGATCGCGGTATCGCCGTCGACGTCTCCGGCGGTCGACCCGAAGGCCGTTGACGGTCGCGCCGCCTGCGCTCCGATGATGGCAGGTGCTTGCCCGTAGATCGTTCGTCCCCGGGTCGCGGCAAAGGCGCCACCCGTGAGCTGCAGAAAGGCGCGGCGATTCATGATGCGCTGACGAATTCGCCCGCGAGCATCTGCTCGACCTCAGCGAGCGTTGGCGCGGAACCCATCGCTCCGAGTCGCGTGCAGCTGACGGCAGCAGCCGCATTGGCAAACTTCAACACGTCGAGCGTTGGCCAGCCGGCGAGGAGTGCGTAGACGAAACCGGCGCGGAAGACGTCGCCCGCGCCCGTCGTATCAATCGCGTGTACCTTGAACGCCGGGACGTGAATCACGCGATCGCCGTCGAGCGCCATCGATCCCGCCGTCCCGAGCGTGACGCACAGCAGGCCGGCGTGCTGCTTGCGCAGTTTTCGAAGGGCGCGTTCCGGATCCCGTTCGCCGGTCAGCGTCGGCGGCACGTGCTCGGCGAAAATCGGAATCGACACGCTGCTGACGAGATCGTGCGTGCGTTCGGTGACGCGATCGAGGTCGCTCGTCACGATCGCGCCGCGGCCGGTTGCCGCTCGTGCGGTCCGGATCGCTGCCTGCTCGTCGACGTCATCGACGTGGAGCACACGCGCCGTCAAGATCGCCGGATCAATCTCCCCGTCACCGATATCGAGGCCGGCATCCCGATGCCAGAGGACGGTTCGTTCGCCGGTCGACTCGTCGACCAGGATGATCGCGAATCGGGCGGGCGCATCGCGGACCAGCACATTCGACAGGTCGACGCCGCGGCGTTCCAGTTCGCTCCGAATCAATCGTCCATTGTCATCATTCCCCAATGGGCCGAGATAACCGGCGCGAAGTCCCAATCCGCTGCACGCGGTGAGCATGCTGGCGATCTGGCCGCCCGCGGCATCGAACGCCGACGAAATCCGGAGCTTTGAGGCCGTGCCACGCGCCAGTGGAGCGGTCGGAAGAAGATTGACGTGGTCGACGGAACTTTCACCGAGTCCCAGAACGTCGAGGGCAGGAGGTTGGGTCATCTCGAAGAGATTCTAATGGCTAGGTTCTACTGGGTTCTACTAGGTTCTGCTGGGGTCTACCTGGTTCTGAACGGAGCTGTTCATGAAGGGCCTCTAGGGCAAGCAGAACCTCGGAGAACCAAGCAGAACCTCGCAGAAGCTGTTCCAGGAGAACCTTGCACTCCCCCTCGACAAACGATGGGACTTGACATTCTTGGTGAACTGAGCGATCTTTCCCATCGTCTAACGATGGGAAACCACGGAACAACACGGATCAACACGGATTTGTCATGGGACTCACGAATCAACCACCGGACCTGCTGCCTGGAACACTCGATCTCCTGATCCTTCGCACGCTTGTCGCCGGCGAACTCCACGGATACGGCATCGCGGAACGTCTCAAGGTGTTGTCGCAGGAGGTGCTGCAGGTGGGCGAGAGCTCGCTCTATCCGGCGCTGCAGCGCCTGCTCCTGAGCGGCTGGGTCAAGGCCGAGTGGGGTGCCTCCGAAAACAATCGCCGTGCGCGCTTCTACACGCTCACTGCCCCGGGCAAGAAGCGGCTGGCTGCCGAGCGCGCGGAATTCGAGCGCCTTGTCGGCGCGATTCAGCGCGTCCTGCAGATGGCGTAGAGCCATGCTGAAACTCCTTCGTCGTTTGCGCTATCTGCTGCGACACCGGACGCTGGAGGCGGAGCTTCTCGAGGAACTGGAGTTTCACCGCGCCGAGCGGCAGCGCGATCGCGAAGGAATGCCGCCGTCTGACGCGGAATACGACAGCCGGAAGGCCCTTGGAGTCGTCCTCGTGGCGCTCTCGCTCGGGATCGGCGCCAACCTCGCGATCCTGGGCGTGGCGATCGTACTTCTTTGCGCTATCTGGATCACGCACCTCATGTCACACCTTCTCGGGAGTTGTGGATTCCGATCGACGCGATGGCGATGCTGAGGCCCGATTACATTCTCGATGACGTCAAACGGGCGGCGGCGGTTTCCGCTCGTCTGGCCGACGGCGTGACGGCGATGCAGGCCGCAGCGGAGCTGAACGTGCTTAGTGACCAGTTCCGCAAAGATCGCCGTCGTCGGGGTTGTCGGCGACATGCGCCGTCACGGGCTCGAAGCGAGTCCCATGCCTGAGTTCTTCTTTCCCAGCACTGAACCCACCATGGACGTGGTCATCCGGATGAATACGGATCCGAGATCGCTCGGAAGATCCGTTGGCGACACGATCAAATCGATATACACGAGTGCGATCGTGTTGCAGATGCAGACCGTTGACGAAATGTTTGGCGATCTCACGGCGCAACGTCGATTTCAGGCGTGGCTGATGTCGGCGTTCGCCGGAGTTGCCCTGTTGCTCTCCGCCGTCGGTATTTTCGGACTGGTTCATTTCACCGTTTCGCAGCGCCAGCGCGAGTTTGGACTCCGGATCGCGCTCGGCGCCACTGGACAGGATATGTTCCGTCACGTGGTGGGCCGGGGTTTACGTCTTCCCGCACTCGGCGCCGCGTTTGGCTTAATCGGTGCGGTCGCCGTTACACGCGTGATCGACCACTTGCTGTTTCAGGTAAGTCCGACAGATCCGCTCACCTTCGCCGGCGTGGCAGCTCTCCTGATGGCTGTCGCAGTGGTGGCGTGCTGGATACCGGCCCGGCGCGCCACTCGTGTCGATCCGCTCACCGCCCTGCGCTGCGAATAGCTCGGCCGCAGGTGCGTTTCCCGGTTCCCTTTCCAACTCGGCATCTCTATTGCGAACAGCAGCGCTGAACACGGTCCGGCGCCCATAAACGTATTGCACTCAGACGGCCAGTCGACGAGCGTGTCTCCGGTCGAGACGAGGGGTTCATGTTGGTACACACTGCAACAGCTGAGCTATGGACGCACGGCGCGGTTACGTGTGTCCTCGTGCCGCATGGCCACAACGTCGATGTCGAACTGCGCAATGCGGATGGGTCCGCCTTTCTTCGAAAGACGGCGCCTAACCGTCAGGCGGCGCTGAACGAAGCGGAATACCTGCGGCTTCTTTTGCGGCCAGCCCAGCATGTCGTGAGAAGCAGCGAGCTCAAGCCATTTGCGCTGGTGATCGAGGACGATGCAGACAACCGTGACGCGTTGAGTGACGCGTTGAAGATGACGGGAATGCGCGTGCTGGGCTGTGGTACTGGCGCAGAAGGGGTTGCCCTGGCACTCGAACTGTTGCCTGATCTGGTGGTAGTCGACCACCGCTTACCTGATGTGACGGGCACAGACGTGTGCCGACACTTGCGGAACCAGCCGCAGACCGCCACGACGGCCATCATTGCCGTGACAGCCGCTCCGGAAGCTCTGCGGTTAGAAGGGTGTGACGCCGACGCGGTGCTGTCAAAGCCGTATCAGCTCGACACGTTGATCGCCGCCGCCCGACTATTCGTCAGGGATCTTGGGTCGGCCACCGACGGCACTGCGTGAGGGATCGCTCCCGACCGACAACGAACGACGATCACCGGCCGAACCACCGCAGTGTAATTTCCACGACGAGAAATCCAAGCGCGAGCGTCACGACCAGCGCAACAGCTACCCACGTCATGATGCGGCGGAGACCAGGATCCTCCGCGCCGGTGGGTTCGTGTTTATCGGCAGCGTCTTTGGGGGAGGGTCGGTCGTGCTCCGTCATCGAATGATAGAATTCCCACGCAACGGGAACGGTTGTAGGTGCCTGTAAGGCAGCACGACGGACCGGTTCTGCCTGCCGAAGTCCCGCGAGTTCTACCGTCCGACCCGCCGCAACCAGTGGGGCATAATACCCCGTATGTCCTTCCGCCCGGAAGAATCCCCCTCGAGGCTTGCGGCGATCGTCGCTTCATCCGACGACGCGATCGTGAGCAAGGATTTGAACGGCGTGATCATGTCCTGGAATGCAGCTGCGGAACGGATGTTCGGATGGACCGCCCAGGAAGCCATCGGCAAGCCAATCACCATCATCATTCCACAGGACAGGATCGAGGAAGAGCATTTCGTCCTGTCCCGTATCCGGCGAGGGCTCATCGTCGACCATTTCGAAACGGTCAGGCAACGGAAGGATGGGTCGACCATTCAGATTTCAGTCACCATTTCTCCGATCCACGCACCGGACGGCACCGTCGTGGGAGCGTCGAAAATCGCGCGGGACATCACCGAGCAGCTCCGGCTGCGGCAGGAGGCTGATGAGGCGAATCGAATGAAGGACGAGTTCCTGGCGACGCTATCGCACGAGCTTCGAACACCACTTAACACGGTCGTTGGGTACACGGCCATGTTGCGAAAAGGAGTCATGGACGGTGCGCAGCAGGAAAAGGCCATCGAAGTCATTCACCGCAACGCGCAGGTCCTGACCGACCTCGTCGGTGAGCTTCTGGATACGTCACGGATGGTGACCGGCAAGGTGCGTCTGGATATTCACGAGACCGATTTGTCGCTTCTCGCGACGGAAGCAGTCGAAAACATTCGTCCATCTATCGCCGCGAAGGGAATATGTCTCGAAGTCCAGATTCAGCCGGGAGTTCAGATTCTGGCGGATCGTGATCGTCTTCGACAGGTGATGTGGAATCTGCTGACTAATGCGGTCAAGTTCACGCCGACCGGCGGCCGCATCGAGATTCAGGTCTATTCCGAATCTCAATCTGCTCACATCGTCGTCCGTGACACGGGAATCGGGTTGTCGGCGGAGGCGCTGCCGCACATCTTCAAACGCTTCTGGCAGGGCGAAAACGGACAACTACGAGACTACGGCGGTCTGGGTCTGGGATTGTCGTTATCAAAGTATTTGACCGAGCTTCACGGAGGATCGATTCAAGCGGCGAGTGCCGGACGCGGCAAGGGGACCGAATTCCGAGTGTCGTTGCCGTTAAGAATGGCCGAGGCCGCGCGAGCGGTCTGAATTGAAACGCCGCGGCACGAAGCATTCAGGGCCTCGTGCCGCCGGCGCCGAATTGCTTACTTAACGACGAGATTTCCTTTCATGCCCGCCGTGTAGTGACCGGGGAACGAGCACAGGTAGGGATAGCTACCCGGCTTTGCCGGAGCCTTGAACGTCACTTCGACCGTTTCTCCAGGTCCCGCCAGCTTGGTTGACGCAAGAACCTTGGCCTTCTGATCTGCCGGAATATAGTCGGTGTCGCGCGCGTTCATCGCCGACTTCAGGAAGGCGTCGACGTCAGCACCAAGAACGAGCAGCACGAAGTTGTGCGCCATCGCGATTTTTGGAATCGACCCCGTCGACTTGAGCACCACCCGTAGCGTCTCACCCGGTTTCGCGTTGATCGTGGTCGTGTTGTATTTCATATCGTCGCCGCCAGTGATCTCCACCAGGCGACCGGCGCCCGCCTTGGCCGCCGCCGCAGGCGCAGTTGCAGGCGGTTTCGCCCCCGGCGCCGGCTTCGGCGCGGGTTGTTGGGCGGGAACTAGCGCGACGAGCAGAGTCAATACGCAGAGCACTTGCATTTCGATCTCCTCGATTGAAAGAAAAGGCCGATTGATCTCAAAGGATTTTCCGAACCGTCCGGCGTGATCCCAAATTTAGTCTACGATCCCCGTTGACCTAACACAAGAGCACTAGCTGGGCCAGTTCAGCTGCTCCGGAATCCGATCGTCAGCTCGACAGAGGATCCAGTATTCGACCTCGACCCGCGATCGGGCGGGAATCCAACGGAACGCTGGCACGTCGAACAGGTGTCCGCGCTCGATCATCGCGCGGCGCGATTCGGGGAACGGCGAAACGCCGAATTCCATTCCCCGCGTGACCGTGCGCCCATTCCACGGCGGGTGTGGACGGCTGCGGTTTTCTTCCCAGATTCCCATCCACGGAAAGTCTTTCTGCTTCCACACATAACCGAACGACAGCCGATAAGTCGGAGAGAAGGCGACGAAATAAGCATACCGTTCGCTTGGGTTCATCAAGTGCGTCGTATATGCGCCCGACTTCTGCCGTGCCGTGAACGTGCGGAGATCTTCCGTGCCGCCGTCCGCGCGTGGCGCGTGCGGCCAGTCGAAGATTGCACCTGTGGTCAGATAATCAGCCGGACCAAACGTCGTTTCCAGGACCTTCGATCGTGTGGCGGAAGCCCGGAATACGGTCACGCCGTTTTCGAGAAACGGCGGCCCGAGCGTCACGTGCTGAGTCCATCCAACAGGCCGGTCTGTTGCGGAAAGATTCTCGACCGCTTCAAACACGCGAATCGAATCGCCATTGAGCTCGAGACGCCGCTCCACTCGAAGATTCGATTCGGAGAGCGTGGCTGCCATCCGAACATCCGCTGGACCGGTTTCGAGTGCGTAAGTTGCGATGGATGCCTCACCATGCGGTTGCAACCCTGCGGCGTACTCTTCGTCCGAGGGCCCGCCAAAGATGTCGAGACACAGGTTGTGTCCCATGATTCCCGAGAGCAACCGCGATTCAACGCTCGCCCCGTATGTCGTGTCGTTCGACGCGAGGTAATCGCACGGTTCGATCGACGGCCATGGCGGGATCCACAGCGGACTGACTCCGCTGGCTTTGTGAAAAACTTCAGCGAGGTGGCCGCCTCCCTCGACGACGGTCAGTCGCAACTCGTGGTTCTCGATGGACGCCGCGCGGCGTCCGCGGAAGAGCGATGAGTCAGGCATGAAGTTGCCGTATTATGCCGCGGCCGCTTCACGTTCCGTGTTTGTCCGTGTTCTTCCGTGGTGAATCCGTGTTTGTCCGTGTTCTTCCGTGGTGAATCCGTATTTGTCCGTGTTCTTCCGTGGCGCATTTCGCACGGCGCAACATCCAAAGCTCGGCTGCAGCCCCGTTCCCGATCCCGATGTTGTCCCAGAACAGCAAGGTTGTAATAGAGTTAACGGTTGGCAAACCGGCTGCTGCTCGTTTGCTGGAGTGAAACGGCGGCGCCAACGCGGCACGGGCTTGCCGATGCCGTTGCCCGAGTTGTATGGTGCGGGACCGAATAACCGAAATTGCTGATTGTTGATTGCTGAATGCTGATTCCGAGAAAGCGCTAAGCAATCAGCAATCAGAAATCAGCATTTACAGCGAAGGAACATTGATGGCTGATCGAGCACAGATTCAGGATGCTGTTAGTGCAGGCGGCGGACTCCTTCGTCTCGAACCCTGCTGGGTGCCACGCTCCTTCATGATCCCCGGCCGGCGTCTCCGGCTTCACCCCGACGACTATTACGCGTGCGGCGGTGATCGCGGAGGCATCAACGAGCGATGGTTTTCGTCGACGACCAACGCCGATAACGGGCCCGGGACCCCGGCGGACGAGGGGCTCAGCTACGTCCATGTCGCAGGCGGAAAGCGATTTCTCCTGAAAGAGGCGGTAGAAAAAGCTGGCGATTTACTGATTGGCGCTGATGTGATGCAGCGTGAAAAGGGTTGGAACCTGCTCTGCAAGTTCTTCGACAACCTCGGTCCGATCCCGCATCACATGCACCAGAGCGACGAGGACGCCAAGCGCGTGGGTCGCCGCGGGAAACCCGAGGCGTACTACTTTCCACCTCAATACAATCCGACCGACAACAACTACCCGTATACGTTCATGGGACTCGAGCCCGGAACGACCAAAGACGACGTGCGCCGCTGCCTCGAGAACTGGAACAAGGGAGACAACGGGATCACGTATCTGTCGCGTGCGTATCGCCTCGAACGCGGCACCGGATGGCAGATCGACCCGGGCATTCTGCACGCACCAGGATCGCTGCTGACTTATGAACCGCAGGTCAATAGCGACGTGTTCGCGATGTTCCAGTCTGAAGTCGAAGGACGCATCATCGGCTGGGATTTGCTGACCAAAGACGTGCCGCCCGACAAGACGCGCGATCTCGACTACATCATCGGCATGCTCGATTGGGACGCCAACGTCAATCCGCGGTTCGGTGAAAGCAATCGACGGTTTCCCCAGCCCGTGAAGCCGTTTGCGGAAACCGAAGCTGAGGGCTACCGCGAGCAATGGGTGTCATACGGCACGGGATGGTATTCGGCGAAGGAGTTGACCGTCCTGCCGAAGCGTAGCGTGACGATCAGGGATGGCGCCGCTTACGGCATCATCCTCACCCAGGGCTATGGCGCGTTCGGCAAGCTGTCCGTTTCGACGCCGGCGATGATTCGGTACGGACAAATGACGGAAGACGAAGTGTTCGTGACCGCCGATGCTGCCAAGGCGGGCGTGCGGATCGAGAACAAGAGCGAGGTTGATCCGCTTGTCATTCTCAAACACTTCGGGCCGGGGAATCCGGACGCGGAAATATTCAGGAAGAAGTGACCGGATCACGGAGAACGGATCCCGACGCAAAAACACGGTGAGAGTTACCATGCCCCATAAATACCCAGCACTCCACAACGCAATGTGGCCGGGACTTGTCGGCAAGGGCGGCCCCGGCGCCGAGCCGCCGATCGATCTCGACACGATGCTCGATCTGACGGTGAAGGCGAAGTCGAATGGTTCGAAGTTCGAAGGCGTCGATCTGTTTCTGTTCGATCCGCACGTGAGCATTGACTCGACCGATGACGATTTGAAACGGCTTGCCGACAAGATTCGCGGCAAGGGCCTTGTCGTCGGCTCGGTCGTGGCGCCGGTCTGGCCACCAACCGGCGGTGGGTCCGCAATGGGCAGCGATGAGGATCGCAGGAATTTCTTGACGCAGGTCCGCAAAGCCTGCGGGATTGCCAAGAAGCTCCGCGACATCGGCATCCGCAACTACGGCGTTGTCCGCATCGATTCGGCGGCGAGCCCGTCCGACTGGGCGAAGGATCCAGCGGGCAACACGAAACGGATTGCGGAGACGTTTCGCCAGGCATGCGACGTTGCCGAGGAGTTTGGAGAGCGCCTCGCGGCGGAGGGTGAGATTTGCTGGGGAGGGATGCACAGCGTCAAACGCAACGTCGAGCTGCTCGAACAGGTAAACCGCCCGGAGACGCTTGGCTTTCAGGCCGACATGGCGCACACGCTGCTCTTCACAATGGGCTACAACGCGCCAGACGATCGCATTCTGTCCGAGAACTTTGATTGGTCCGATAAGAAGGGGCTCGACGAGGCATTGAAAACGATGACCCGCGCGCTCCGCCCCTGGACGATCGACTTCCACGTGGCTCAGAACGACGCGACAGTGAAGGGCTCGGGCTCGCACGACAAGACCGGTCGACACTGCCTGCCGCACGACCCGAATGGCAAGCTGGATATCGTACGCCACGCCGGCTTCTGGCTGAAGGACGACAGTGGAAAGCCCACCCGCGCCGTCCAGCATATCTGCTGGGACGGCTGCATGTTCCCCAATGCCACCATGACGCAGCAGAAGACCTGGGATGACATTCTGGGTGTGATGGTGGGCGTGAGAGACGCTCATGGTTGGGACTGAGGTGAATTGCTGAAATTGCTGATTGTCGATTGCTGATTGCTGATTGATTTCGTCGCGGACTAAGTAGCAAAGCCTTGCGATTCAGTCGGCGCGAGCGAAGGGAGCGAGCGCTGGCAGGCGCTGGGGGGCCCAGCGCAAAGTGAGAAATGCAGACACGCGGCGTTGTGGTTCGGAGCGCTGGATGAAGAATCTCAACATCGGACTGATTGGTTACGGATTCATGGGACGAACGCATTCGAATGCGTTCCTCCAGGCACCGCGATTCTTTGATCTGGGGTGTCGCCCGGTATTGAAAGCTGTGGCCGCGCGCAATGCCGACCGGGTGAAGAAGTTTGCGGAGAACTGGGGTTACGAATCGTACGTGACAGACTGGCGCGATCTCGTGGCGCGGAACGATATCGACGTCATCGATATCGCGAGTCCAAACGACACACACCATGAGATCGCGATTGCCGCGGCCAAGGCCGGCAAGATGGTCATGTGCGAGAAGCCGCTCGGGCGCACTGCCAAAGAAGCGAAAGAAATGGTCGATGCGGTGGAGAAGGCTGGCGTGCCGAATACGGTCTGGTACAACTACCGACGCGTGCCGGCGGTGACGCTGATCAAAGAGCTGCTCGATCAGGGCAAGTTCGGGCGCATTTTCCACTATCGCGCGAAGTTCCTTCAGGACTGGACGATCTCGCAGGACCTCCCGCAGGGAGGCGAAGGGTTGTGGCGGCTTGATGTCAAGGTTGCTGGCAGCGGCGTGACCGGCGACCTGCTTGCGCACAACATCGACACCGCGTTGTGGCTCAACGGTCCAATCACCGAAGTCACGGCGATGACCGAAACCTTCATCAAGCAGCGCAAGCACAATCTGACAGGGAAGGTTGAACCGGTCGGTATCGATGATGCGAGTGCGTTCCTGTGCCGCTTCGAGAACGGTTCGCTTGCGATGTTCGAGGCGACCCGGTACGCACGCGGCCACAAGGCACTGTACACGCTCGAGATCAACGGTGAGCACGCATCAGCCTTCTGGGATCTGCACGACCTGCATCGAATTCAGTACTTCGATCATCGTGATGAAGGGCGCGTCCGCGGGTGGCGCAGCGTGCACGTCACCGACGGCGATCATCCGTACATGAAGCACTGGTGGGTGCCCGGACTGCAGATTGGATACGAGCACACGTTCATCCATCAGTTTGCAGATTTCGCAGCCGCGGCGATGAAGGGGCAGCGCATCGCGCCAACGTTCCGCGACGGCCTCGCGACCGACTACGTGACCGATGCGGTTCTGAAGTCGGCGAAGAGCGGGAAGTGGGAAAAGGTTTAATCACACTCGAGAAGGTGGACTTCAACATGAGACACACACCGGGAGTCATCGCCGCTGGCGTTTGCGCGGCGGCAACCATCCTTGGCGGAGCGCTGCTGGCGCAGGCGCCAGCCGGCGGCGCCCAGCAGCCGGCAGCTGGACAACAGCCCGCAGCCGGCCAGGGGGAAGGGCGCGGCCAGGGTCGCGGCCAGGGACGCGGCGGTCCAAGAGGCGCGCAGCCACTCAACTTCGAGGATCGCACCGGCTTCCAGTCCATCTTCGACGGCACGATGAAGAACTGGGACGGCGACACGACGCTCTGGAAGGCGGAAGGGGGAGCGCTGGTGGGAACAACCACCGCCGAGAACCCGCTCAAGGAAAACACGTTCGTGATCTGGCGCGGTGGCGAAGTTGCGGATTTCGAACTGAAGCTCGAGTACAGAATGAGTTCGACGAACAGCGGCATCCAGTTTCGAAGCGCGATGGTTCCACCGGGCGGGGAAGGGCGTGGTGCCGTCACCGGCAAGTGGGTGCTGAAGGGCTATCAGGCCGACATCGACTTTGCCAATCAGTTCACCGGGATGATCTACGAGGAACGCGGGCGCGGCTTTCTGATGCAGCGTGGTCAGGCGGTTGAGATTGGACCTGACGGCGTATCACGGCAGATTGGCAGCCTGGAAATGAATGCCGACGAACTCAAGTCATTGATCAAGGCAGGCGAATGGAACACCGTTCACCTGATCGCGCGCGGCAACACGATCATGAACATCGTCAACGGTCACGTCACCGCGTTCATCGTTGACGATGATGCGAAGGGCCGAGCGATGAAAGGGCTGCTCGGCTTCCAGATTCACGTCGGACCGCCGATGAAGATCGAGTTCAGGAATATCTTCTTGAAAACGCTATAAAAGGAAAAAGGTAGAAGGTACAAGGGCCCGCCCTTCTACCTTTTACCTTCTACCTTTTGCCTTTTACCTTGCTGGCGAAGCCGCCGTCAGTTCGACCTGCTTATACCCGCCGCGCGCTCTGAAATACAGAATCAACCCGATATAGCAGAAGAACATAATCGCGGGGAGAACTGCGAACTTCGCCAGCGTTTTCTGGCTGTTGCTTGTCGTGATGTCCTCGACGGTTTTCTTCTGTGATTCGGGCAGTGCCGCCACCTTCGTTCGATCGACGGGCTGGAGTGTCATCAGGTACGCACTCTGGGGTGGACCGGCGACCTGTGCGTGAATTTCCGGCGCTTCGGCCTTGAGCCGCGCGTCGAGCGCTTGATCCTGAATCGTGCCGAGGATTGGACCACCGAGCACACCAACCGAGATCATGCCGACGCCGGCGATCGCGTTGATCGTCATCGCACCGCCTCGTGGGAACTGTTCGGTCACCACGCCGAGCGTTGTCGGCCAGAAGAACGCCTTGCCGATGCCATACATCGTGCCGGCGAGAAAGATCGCACCGGCGGCATCACCGGCGTTTGCAATCCAGAAGAGGCCGGTTGACGCAACCGCCGCGCACGTCGCCAGCAGCCCGAGCGGCGACAACCGATGCACGAGCGGGCCGGCGAAGAAGCGCAGGATGGCCATGATGAGCGAGGTGTACAGGAGCAGATACAGACCGCCGTACTGGCTGTATTTGGCGAGCACCGGCGTCATCAGGTTGGTGATCCAGCTATCCACACCGAGCTCGGTCGTCGCCAGCAGGATCATGACGAGCAGCAGGAACACGAACATCGGCCGGCCGAAGCTCTTGTAGACCGCGGCGAAGACGGCGGTCGGGATCGCGGCAAGGATGACGGCCGTCAGTGTGGAAACGGTGCCGCCATACAGACCGAGCGAACCGAAGACGCTGTCGAACGCATACACCACGAAGATCGACACGATGAAACAGCTACCCCATCCGAATTCCTTCAGCATGTCGGCGTAGCTGACGCCCGAGGCCACCCGTTCCTGAACGGGGAACTTCTGCCCGAGCATCAGAAATCCGTAGATTGCCGTCGGCAGAAGGAATAGACCAATCTTCCATCTCCAGGATGCGGCTCCAAGTGCGATCATCAGAATCCCGCCGAGCACCATGCCGCCTGGCCAGCCGGAGTGGAGCATGTTGAGATGGTGCGTCTTGCTCTTTGGATACAACGTCGCGGTGACGGGATTGATCACCGCCTCGACCGTGCCGTTGGCGAGTGCAAAGATGAGCGTGCCGACGTAGAGCTGCTGAAAGCTGTTGGCGGTGACGGTGATGATCGCGGAGATGACGTGAGCGAAAAACGCGAACGCCATGCAGCGGCCGTAACCGATTCGATCGATGATCAGGCTGAAGAACACGATGCTGAGCGCGAAGGGAAAGAGCCCAGCTCCCTGGATCGCTCCAACCTGTCCTTGCGTCAGGTTGAACTCTGTCGCCCATTCCGCCACCAGGAACCCACGCACGACGAATCCGAACGCCGTCGCAATCAGAGCGACGATGCACGCGATGAACAATCGCGTTTCCCTGGTCATGCCTCCAGTCTGGTCAGCCATCTGTGATCTCTCCCCGCCCCGCCTTCGCAGGTGGTTTTCCTACCGCTTCGGCGCGGCAGGCTTTCGTTGATTGCTGCCCGCCGCGTCGGCGCGGCCGGCCTCAGTTTTTCCTTTTCGTAAGATTCTCGACGAAGAACAGCCCGCTCTTGCCGGCACAGACTATATCGAGATCGCCGTCGCCGTCGATATCAATCACCGGGATCTGCATTCCGCCGCCCATGCGGCCGCCGTAGTCGATTACATGTTTGATCCACTCAACTGCAGCTGGCTGTCCTGACGCGACTGATGTGGCGGTTGGTCTCGCGAACTCATACCAATAGACGCCGAGTGGCTCCTTTTCGCCGGGATCGCTGCCGTTGTGCGCCATGAACCGCTTGCCGGTCACGACATCCAACCGGCCATCACCGTTGAGGTCTACGATGGTGGACGCATGTGCCTGCGACCACGAGGCATCGATGGTGCGGCGCGCGAACTGGCCGTCCTTGCCCTGTTCGAACCAGAAGAGCCCGTAGTTGTGGCCAGCGCCGGCAACGACGTCGTTTCGGCCATCGCCATTGACGTCGAGGACATGTATGAATCCCAGTTCGAGCAGTTTGGGCTGGGTCGCGGCCGCGCCTGTTGCAGCAGTCGGCTGATTGGCCGCGGGTAGCGGGACGTTGATCGCTTCCCAGTCGGGATGGAACATCCAGCTTCCTGCCCGTGGATCCGCCGGCGCTTCCAGCCAGCCGCGCGGCGTCAGGATATCAGTGCGCTTGTCACCATTCACATCTCCGGCGCCAATGCCGTGGCCGTAACTCTTGTCGCTGACGACGTGCGAGGTCCACGCGCCGTTCCTCGCCTCGTACCACGCCTGAGGCGTGCCGTTTTCCTGCGCGACGACTTCATTGGCTTTGCCGTCGTTGTCCATGTCGGCAAGGACAGCGAATTCGATGTTGAACCCGGTGTGGATGTCGGCTTCCTGCCAGAACTCGCCACTCGCAGCCTGACCGCCGAAGCCCACAGCGACACCGGGAACCGGACTGCCGCCGGCCGAAGGTGCAGGTGATCCTTTGGCGCTCACGCGCGTCGACTTTGCCACGCCTCCCGGATTCTTCCACCACGAGATCTTCTTCGCGAACCACGTGACGCGGACGAGATCTGGATACCCGTCGCCATCGACGTCGACCGGAAGATCGCTGAAGTTGTCGTAGTAGTTGTTGGTGAAGTTCAGCTCGCGGAAACGATGCTTGGCCCAGGAAGGAAACTCGTACCAGTTTTCGCCGGAGACGACGTCGAGTCGTCCATCTTTATTGATGTCTGCGACCGCCGCCGTCTCGCTCGCGCCGTTGTCCAGCATCACCGCTTTGAAGGGAATGTCTGGCGAGCGTGTCGGCACGGCTGATAACCCGACCGCAATGAGAAGCAACGTGAACCGCATGACGTTATCTCCTGTGAACGGAGCGCTATTCTGTCATAGGCTCGTTGTGTGCGTTGACGATGTTCCGGGCGTTTGTTATCGTCCGGCGCGGATAGTTAGCAGAGGTTGACGATGGCTCAAATAGGCGTGAATGCGTGGGTCTGGAGCTCTCCGGTGAACACCGAGGAGTTCGGGCGCCTGGCCCCGATGGTCAAGCGCATGGGGTTCGATCTCATTGAATTCGGCATCGAAAGTACGAGTGATCTCGATTACGCGCGCGCCGCGGAGATGGCAAAAACGAACGGTCTCGGTGTGAGCGTGTGCGCGGCGATGGGGCCGGACCGCGACCTGATCCACTCCGATGAGAGCATCCGCAAGAACGGCATGGAGTACGTCCGTCATTGCATCGATGCTGCGAAGACCGTCGGCGCGAAGAATGTCATCGGTCCGTTGTACAGCGCCGTCGGCCGCACGTGGCAGCAGACCGACGATGAGCGGAAGCGCGATGTCGAACTGCTCGTGCGTCAGCTGAAGGACTTGTCAAAGTACGCCGGCGATCGTGGCGTCGGCCTCGCCGTCGAGCCGCTGAACCGGTTCGAAACGAGCTTCATCAATCTTTCATCACAGGCGATCGAGGTCGTCGATCGCGTCGATCACCCGGCGTGCGGCATTCTCCTCGACACGTTCCACATGAACATCGAGGAACGATCGGTTGGCGACGCAATCCGTGCCGCAGGCACCCGGGTGCGTCAGATCCACACGTGCGAAAACGATCGCGGCGCGCCGGGATCCGGTCACGTGCCCTGGCAGGAAGTCGCCCAGGCGTGCCGCGATATCGGCTTCAATGGCCCATACGTGATCGAGTCATTCACCAACAAAGTGAAATCGATCGCCCGCGCCGCGGCCATCTGGCGCAACTTTGCGCCGACACAGGATGCGCTCGCCGAGGACGGACTGCGCTTTCTTCGAAAGCTGTTGGCCTAGCCGGTCGATTGGCGAATGGCGATTGATGATTGCGGATTTTTTTTGATTGCGGATTGACGGTTGAGATTGACGATTGTGGATT
>DASTVZ010000167.1:0-39525 GCA_035758845.1 Vicinamibacterales bacterium | reverse complement strand
ACCAGTCGTTCCACACTTCTCCGCGGCCGCCGCAGGTCGCACACGTCCGCCGCACCGGCACATCGATTCGGACGACCGCGCCCCAGAACGCTTCCTGCGGCGTCACGACGATGTCGGGACCGGCATCCGTTCTCGGCGTGTCACCGAAGAACGACTGCCGCATGCGATCGAGCACCGTCAGGACCGACGGGAAATCGACGTGCACCTCGTCGACGAGACATGCCGCGCCGCCCACCGACAGCTCGTCGCCGGAGATATCGGGATGATACCGCTGCGTCAGCTGGCGATGCGCACGCTTGATCTCGTCTGCGCCCGCGTCGCGGGGAACGCCGAGGATGTCGTAGTAGTCGTGCACGCTGGATTCACGTTACCATGCCCGCCAATGGCTGACATCAGGGAATGTCCACTGTGCGGAGAAACGATGCGGTTGAAAACGTCGGACCGGACAGACAACGTCCCGGGAACGGGGCAGTCCACGACCCGGACCGTGCGCGAGTGGGTGTGTCCCGAATGCGACTACTGGGAGGAGGCCGAAAGCAACGAAGGGTGAGTTCAGCGGGCGCCGAGCGTCAGGAGCATTTCCTTCCGCACGTCATCATCGAAGTCTTCGAACTTCAATGCCGTCTCGCATTCGTCGCATAGAACCTCGATGACCGCGGGCCGGCCTTCGTCGTTCACTTCCACGCGCGCGTCATCGAGCCGGACGACGTGCATCTGCAGGGTCTTTACCAGAAAGTTATGGTTGTTGCCACAACTCGGACAGGTCAACGGCATGCCTGAAATTGTATGGAATGGATCGGGGCGAAGCAATGAAGATCGGCTTACTCTTCGTCGTCTTCGGTGTCGAATTCAGCCGGATCGCCGAGACGCAGCACTTGACCTGACGCGTGACCCGCGAGAATGCAGTGCGGCCCCTTGGCCTCGAGGGAAACGACCGCGACGTCCCACGGACGGGCCCGATACGCCGCCGCCACGCATCCGCACGGCAGCCCCTCGAGCGCTTCGAGCTCGAAGATGGTTGTCGTCGTGGGCCTTCCGTGGTTCAGCGCACTCGCAGGAACTGACATTCCGCACCTCCCTGACGCCTGAGAATGCAATCCCGGCGCCAGTTATCCATTTAGACCGTTGCCTTTCCTATTTGGTTCCATTTGACCCGTAAATCACTGATGAAACGAGACTTTCACGAGAACTTTCCTGGCGGTTCAGTCGGCAGTGGCTGACATCAGTGGGCGACAATGAAACTGAGGTTCGGAGTGCAAACCGGGGTTTTTTTGGTGCGAACTCACTCTGTGATGACGGCTTAAGGGCTCCAGCATTTTAGTGTGCCGATCCATCACACAGCATACGAAAAGAGCCTGTGTGAGGCACTTGACGGCCGAACGTGCTCTGACGAAACACTCGATTACAGAAGTGAGAGTGAATACGCGGAAACGGGTTCAGGGGGAAGGTCGTTCCCATGTGAATAAGTGGGTAACGGTGCGAATCGGCGCCGGAAGCTTGAAGTAACCGTCCTTCGATCCGCGTAAATCAACCGGCCAACCGTGCGAGCGCCGGTGACACCCATTCGTTGTCGCGGCGCGTCCGCAACGAGAATGGAACCTCCTGCATCACGGCTTTTTTCTCGATCTGTAAGTTGGCGAGTGGTGCCCCGTACCATTACTTCACTTCGCCCGAATTCGACGGTCTGCAGACCCGCCACGGATGGGTCCGTCCGCTTGCGGCGGTCCAGATGAGGTCGTGGGCTTGCGACTGCGTCATCGGAGCGCGATTGAACAACTCCCTGACCGAATCCGGCAGAACCTCCGCTAAGCTGCCCCGGCCTGGGGCGAAAAGCCCCTCCTTCAATGGCGACGACAAATACAACCGATCCCGGGCCCGTGTAACCGCCACGTATAGCAGCCGCCGCGTCTCGTGCTTCTCACGATCGCGTTCGGCTTCGTCTGTTTCGGAGACGAATGGCCCGATCGAAACCGACGGCGCGTCTCCCTGGCCGTCGACCATGATGCGGACCGGATCGGGCGGACCGGTTGCGCCGCGGGCCAGATTGACGACGAACACGATTGGGAACTCGAGGCCCTTGGCGGCGTGAACCGTCATCAGGTTTACAGCGTCGAGCGCTTCGATCACGGCGTTGGACTCGTCGCCCGGGGTAAGCGCGTCGATGTGATCGGCAATCCGCTTCAGCGTCGCGTATCCACGATTCTGAATACGGCGGACGAGTCCGCGCATCTTCTTGAGGTTTTCCCACGCCTGCTGACGGCGAGGTCCGCCGAGTTCGTAGGCATACGCGGTGTCGCGAAGAATTCGCTCGATGAGATCTGCGGGTGGCAGCCGATCTACGCAGGCCAGCCACGCACCCACTCGCGCTCGGAGGTGCTGGAGGACTTTCTGATCCTCGGGTTCAAGGACGTCGAGCATCACAGGAGGAGCTGGATCGACGATCGCCGACGCCAGCCGCGGCGCGAGACGCGCGAGTGCTGCGTCGGAAAGTCGCACGAAGCGGGAACGAAGGAACGCAGCTGCTCTCAGATCCGAGTTCGGTTCCGCGAGGTATCGAATCAGGGCGGACACATCCTTGATCTCATCGGCATCGAAGAAACCAAGTCCCTTGTAGACGTAGGCCGGGATCCCGCGTGCCTCGAGCGCCTGCTGGAATTCCCGATGGCTGGTGCGCGATCGGAAGAGAATCGCGACGTCGCCGGGCGTGGCGGCGCGGGCAACCCCGGACTCGCGATCCCGGACCGTTTCCTCGCTGATGATTCGTGCGATCTCGTTGGCAACCGCCGCGGCACACTGTTCGATGTCTTCGGCAACAGCAATTCCGAGAACCGCACCTCGTCGCTCGGAGGCGGCATCGATGGGAAATCGATCCGCGTCGGTATATGTAAAGTCGTCAGCCCGAGTGCTCGGCTGCGAGATTTCGGCGAACAGATCGTTCACGAACTCGAGCAGTTCTGGAACCGCGCGAAAACTGCGGCGAATCGATTGCCGCGGATTGCCAGTCGGACGCAGGCCTTCGATATAACGCGCGGCGTCCTGCATGACCGCGACTTCCGCATCGCGAAACCTGTAGATCGACTGCTTTCGATCGCCGACGATGAAGATTGAAGGCTCGGTCGCCAGCCCCAGACCTTCTCCCCAGGATTGGATGAGAAGCGAGATGAGTTCCCATTGCGCGCGACTGGTGTCCTGGAATTCGTCAACCAGGACGTGATGGTACCGGGACTCCAGGCGAAATCGGCTTTGCGAGAACTCGTCCATCTGGCGAAGCAAATCAAGCGCCCGCTGTAACACGTCGCTGAAGTCCAGGACCGATCGCTCGTTCAGGGCGCGGCGATACTGATCGAGCGCAATCGCAAACATCTGCCTGACACCGCGGGCGAGCACGGCATTGAGATCACGAGTGAATACTTCGAGGACGCGCTCGATCTGGGGCGCGATCTCAAAAACGGTGCTGCGGTGCTGCTTCGCGTGCGCGATCGAACGGTAGTCCCGGTCCCCCCGGTAAGGAGGAATGCCGCCCGTCCGCCGAGGCGTGCCTTCGGCGGTAAGAAAGTGCGCACCGGCGCGATCGAGCACCGCGCGGATCTCGGCGTTACTGCATCCCGCAGCAGCAACGCGACGAAGATCGGCGACGAGCAGCTGGTAACGCGGATGTTCGACAGGGCCCTGCGTCAAAAAGGCAGCAAGCCCGCCTGGCGCACCCGCAAGGACCTCCTGCAACGCGGCCGCTGCGTGGCGGCAGACGGATTCCGCCGTCAAATCCTTCGCGCCGCGGGCGAGGAATCGGTTGAGAGCCTTCCAGGCGACGAGGCGCCGATCGAGCAGAAGGGCGAGCCCAAGACGCGTCCGCGACACGCCCAATTGCGCCAGCACCAGTGCGATGTCTGGATGGCGGCGAGCTTCGGCGGTAAAAATCCGCATCGATCGATCAAGGGCCTCGTCGATGAGCCGCGGTACTTCGGTCTCGTCCGCCATTTCAAAGCCCGGATCGAGATCGGCTTCCAGTGGAAACTCGCGCAGCAGCGACAGGCAGAAGGCGTCGATCGTACCGATGGAGATATCCGCGAGGCGGTCGCGGACCTCGTTCCAACGGGCGCGATCGAATTCCGAGCGCGCCGCCGCCGCTTTCAGTTCGCGAATGATCCGTTCGCGCATTTCAGCGGCCGCCTTGCGCGTGAACGTCATCGCGAGGATGTTGGCGGGATCGACACCCGCCTTGAGGAGATTGATGTAGCGCCACACCAGGACCGACGTCTTCCCGGTCCCGGCCGACGCTTCGAGGACGATGTTCTGGCCTGGATCGGCGGCGGCTTGCCGCGCACGTGCGTCAGGATCCGCCGCGGGCGGCACGACTGCGACGGTGCCGACTTCAGTATCACTGGCCGCAAAGAGCGGGAGCTGCGATGACCCGCGATGACGAGTGGTGCCGTTACTCATCGCCGACGTAGTCCTTGCGGCACACGGTGGAGTAGGCGCAGCGGGTGCAGAGGAACGGCTCCTCGGGGTCTGGCGGGAACTCGCCACGCTCGATTCCATCAACGGCGGCGAGCAATCGCTCCTGTCCCGCCGCGAGCGCTTCGTCCAGCGTCGATGACGATCCATGCAGCGAGACGAATGCATTCTTCTCGCGGAACGCGACGTAGCCGGCACGCCAGAGCTTCCAGGATCGCTGATGCCGTCCCTCCAGTGCCTGTTGTGCACAGATTCCATAGACGGGAAGTTGCAGCGCCCGGGAGGGCTTCGGCGCCTTGCTCAGTTTGTAATCGACAATCCGGATCGTGCCGTCGGCCATCAGGTCGATTCGATCGGCCTTCGCGCGCAGGCGGACCGATCGCATCCCGGACGCACCGCTAAACTCGAAGGCTCCTTCGAGCTCGTGCTCGAGGAGTCGCTCGATGACCTGGCCGCCCTGCTCGATCTCGAATGCGAACGCCCGCTCCGCCAAACCCGGCGCCGCCGCCGATCCCAACAGGTGCGTACGCTCGAGCGCGCGATCGGACTCGGGAAGCACCTCGAGCTGACGTTCGGCGATGGATTGGAAGAGCGCGACGGCCTCCGGCAGGTTCGCCGTCGTGACACTTCCGTGCCCCGCTGCCTGCCATTCACGGAAGAACGTCTCGAACACCGCGTGCACGAATTGTCCACGTTCCTGTGGCGTCAGCCCCCATTCGTCCGCTCGCTCCTCGGGCAACCGCAGGACATGCGAGGCGAAGTATTTGAACGGACACTCGAGATAGCGTTCGAGGCTGCTGACCGAGTACGCGGCCGGATCACGAGCGCCGGTCGTGCCATGGAACGCGTCCGCTGAACCGGGGGTTCGTGACATTCTCAGCGACAACCATTCGAGCGGCTCTCCTGCGAGCGCCGACGGCACGACCGGCTCCTCTGCTATCGCTTCGTGAATCAACACACGCGCACCTTCCGGTGCAGCGAGATGCTGCACGGGCAGACCGGCGCGATCGATCTCTTCCAGAAAAACCGACGCGGGAACGATGGCGTCGTCTTCAAGCGTGAATGTTGAGACCGTGGTTCCAACCCGAGGAAGACGGAGCAGATCGTGAAAACGTGCTCGCGCCGCCGAGAGCCGATCGCCATCGGCCGGCCATCCCAGCTGCGCCAGCAACTGCGCCGGATAAAAAATGCTGCGAGGGCTCTTTTCCGGCCAGTCCGATTCGACCAGTCCAACCAGTCGCAGGTCATCAATCTCGGTGTAGGGGGCCGCGGTGGCGTCCATTAACAGCACTCCACTGCTGCCTGCGCGAGGCGCAAACGTCTGCCCTTCGATCCACCTGCGAATCGTTGTGAGGAGGTCGCTGAGCGGGAGGGGCGCGTCGTCGTGAAGGCGATGAGCTTCACGGAGCGACTCCAGGATGCCGAGCACCGCGGCGCGCGCCCGAAAGTGGGCGTCGCGAGCCGGCGTGTCCGCGTCAGGCACTCGCTCATGCGCAGCGATGAATGCGATGAGCAACGAGAACTGGAGCGCGGCAGACTCGGCGTCGCGAAGCGGTTCGAGTTCTCCGGCAGCGTCTACAGCCGCGCGCAACGCGTCGGCAAGACGGGCAGAGGTCGAAAGACGGCGCCTGCTGACCCTCGTGTCCGCGACTGAGGCGCCAGCGAGATCGCGAAGCCGACTCCATCCGCCTGCGTACTTCAGATCTTTGAGGTGTTCGTCGAGAGCGGCGACGTCGGCACGCGTCAGCGGCCGGCCATCGACAGCGAACGACCAGTGCGGCGACCCGAGAAGTTCGACAACCGAGGCTCGCGTCGCCTCTGAGATCGCGAACGAAAACATGAGGTCGAGCGCTGCCGCGAACGGTTCGGCGGCAAGAGGAAGCGCATCGAATGCCTGATAGGGAATCTCCGCGTCGGCAAACACTTCACGCGCAAGATAGAGGTAGGGCAACGGACGCTGGAAAACAATGGCGGTGCGATCCAGACAGGAGCGGACGCCCGCTTTCAGCGACCGCGCGACATCGACGAGTTCCTCTTCCCGATCGCGACACACGATCCAGTGCGACGCATCGGCCGAGACACGAGGAGGCGGTGCCGCGAGGACCGGAAGTGATGCGGGGCGTCCGACGTGTTCCTCTTCAATCTCGGGAAGCGCATCATGGATGCGTTGATGGTATCCAGTCTCGAGCACGTTCTCGGTTGCGACGATCTCCAGGCGTTCAAGACGAGGAACACGAGCGAGCAGGTCGTAATCGCACGGCCACAGTCCGCGAGGATCGGCCGCCTGATCGGGCACCGTCACGATCACGTGACGGTACACCGCAGGTGTTTCTAAGCTGCCGCCATCCACAAGCAGGGCACGAAGCCCGTGCTCGTCTGTAACTCCTGTTGCGGCGATTCGCTCTTCAAAGGCGGTGAAAGCGGCGGCGAGAAACCGCGTCAGCTTCAGCAGCCGTTCGGCACCGCGATCCGTGTCGGCACTCGGTTCGAGCGTGCTGGTCATGAGCCGCTCGAAAGCGGCGATAGATCGATTGCGCCGGCGCAACTGGTCGTAGAACGACAGGATTTCAAGGATTAACCCGGCGCGGAGCGAAAACGGCGCGGGATTTCCCTGCCCGGCGACATCGATCGCCAACCGCCGGAACATGACCTCGCGCTCGAATCCGGTGAGTCGACGAGGTGCATCGGGCCGCCCGGCGTGGAGTCGATCGTACAGCTCATCGCGCGTCACGAGATCGGGGATCAGCAGCGCCTGCCGATCACCACGACATCGCGTTTCGATGGTCGCGCGCAGCGCGTCGGCTGCGCCGCGGCTCGGCACGATGATCGCCACCTTTTTTGATCCAGGGGCGTCGCCCTCAGACTCCCTTCGGACGGGGTCGACACAACGACAGATATAGGCCTGCATCGCTTGCAGGTCCGGCACCCGCACAAGGCGGGTGATACGTGGGGTGATCACCGGTTTGGAGGTGGTGTGGTCAGCCGATCGAGTTCGTCACCTGCGTTTTGAAACATCATCGCGGCGCCGGCCGCAGCCGAAGACGCTTCCCACGCGAGCGACATCTCTCCCGATGATATCGCGTTCCGGCGCGCCGAGGCGGCGCGCTTTGCCATTTGAAACGTGGAGATGAAGAGCGCGTGAACAGGTTGAAGATCCGGAGGCGGGGTGATCGCCGCCAGCTGCAGACGGGCCATGATGAGCCGCTGCTCAAGGCGCGGCAGCGCTCTCGGCTCCGGCCCGGCGAGCAGGCGGATGCTTTCCAAAAGTGTGCTCGACGCGCGGAATTCCGCGAGCGCCGGAGCGATCGCGGCGCGGTAATCCCGATACGAATCGGATCGAACAATCCATGCATCACGCGCGAGCCGCGTCCGCCGTGCCTCGTCGAGGCGGAGATCCAGCAGCTGCAGGAGGGCCGACGTTTGCTGCGGGCGTCGCCGCCCGAGACGATCGTCGGCCTTCAGCACCGATTGTACGAGTGCGTGGACCCCCGGAACGTCCCCTCGCTGCGCGCGCGTCGCCGCTGAGGACATCATCGCGGACGAGAGATCGCTGTACGCCTTGTCGATCCGCCGTTCCGCGGCGAGATCGGTCATCGCGCGCAGACGGAGCGCCGTCGCCCACCCCCCCGCACGCGCCGGTTCTTGAAGTGCCGCTGTGACGGCGTCGAGCAGTGAAATGCGTTCCGAGGGGTCGGCAACCGCGGCGGCAGCCGCGACGGCCTGTTCCATACTGTCGCGAAAGCTGGGGGCAGGCAGGAGCTCTTCCGGGGCCGACGGCATCACGTTGGCGACAAGGCTGACATCGAAGCTGGACTGCCCGGCTGCAACGCGCAGTTCCGAAATGACTTCGTCCAACATGCCGACAAGCTGCGCAACGTCGGCGCCTCGATAGCCGAAGTTCTGAGCCGGCCAGCGCGCCAGATTGCCGCGCGCTTCCACCGCCATCGCCAATCGCCGTTCGGGATCGGGCGTCATCGCGATTTGATTGAGCGCTTCGGTGACCCGCGCGCTCAGCAGGGCAAAGTCGGTCTCGCCACGCGTCTCGCCGTACCGCTTCGCGCGCACGGCCTGCGAGTACCGGTCGGTGCGACGCCAATCGACAGAAGTCTCGGGAATGCTGATCAATTGCAGCGCCGGGGATTGCGACGGATCGCCAAGCGGAATCGACAACACCACACGTCCCGCGACTCGCGCGAACTCGCCGTAGCTGATGATGCTGGTCCCGTCCTGCAGGAACAGCCGATAGAGCACGGAATCCGCAGCCTGGCCAGCGGTACTGCCGAAGATCAGCGCGCCGATCAGCACCGACAACACGAAAAAGGTGGCTGGCACCTTTCCGGGAAAGGTGCCAGCCACCTTTTTCGATGTTCGCAGGCGGTAGATCATTGCAGGTTCACAGGTTATTGTTCGCGTCCAGCGGCGTCAAGCGGCAGGACCGTCGGACTCGCCATCCGTGTGGAAAACATGTGGAAGAACCGTGGATCTGTTGTTGAAGTTCCGACACCACGTTTTTTTTTCGTATGGTTCGTCACTCAAATCCGTGGAACTGCACTCTGTTGATGCGCCTTCGATAGTCCCTTCGCTTGATTGTCGCCGCTGCCACGCTAGACTACAACGCGCCGTCGCGCTGACGGCACACCCCATCTCGACGTTATCGTGAACGTGCATCGCTTCGCAGAAGTCATTAACGGGCGCGAATTCAAGATTGAAGTCTCGCCTGTCGCCCCTGACAAGTGGCGCGCGCAACTCGCCCGCCTGCCGGGGGGATCAGCCGCCACCATGCCCTTTTACGGCAAGACGCCACACGAAGCCGCTGGTCAGTTGAGTCGCTGGTTGTACCTGGCTCACGGAAACGTCCGCCGTCAGCTATAGTTGCGCCATGCGCGCCTGGATCGCAGCGACGACGCTGATTCTGACAGCGCTCGCCGGCTCTTGGTTGGGGGCTGATTCCGTATCCCGGGACTTTGTCCCGCGAACCCCATTGCTCGCGTCCGCTTCCGCGCAGAGCGCGACCGCTGCCGAGGCAGCTCTTCCACGCGTTCGTTTGATCACGACCGGCGGGACCATTTCAAACCGCAGCAGCGGACGGCTGACGGCCGAGGAACTGGTGACGTCCATACCCGGGGTCGAGAAGTACGTCCGTCCCGAGTTCGAGCAGTTCGCAAACGTCTCCAGCGGATCTCTGACGCTCAAGCAATGGATTGGGCTCGCGAACCGGATCAATACAACGCTCGCCGAGGACGCGGATCTCGCCGGTGTCGTGATCACCAGCGGAACCGACACGCTCGAGGAAACAGCGTACTTCCTCGATTTGACCATCCGCAGCGACAAACCAGTCGTGATGGTTGGATCGATGCGTAACCCGAGCGCGCTTGGCTATGAAGGCGCAGCCAATCTGCTCGAGGGATACCGTGTCGCCGCCGATCCACGATCGCGCGGCAAAGGCGTCCTCGTCGTATTGAACGACGAAATCAACTCGGCGCGAGACGTAACCAAGACCGACGCCCATCGGCTCGACACGTTTCAGTCGCGCTCGTACGGCATTCTCGGCGTCGTCGATGCGGATCGCATCGTTTATTACCGTGACGTCGTCAAGCGCCACGCTATGAAGAGCGAATTCGATGTCTCGAAGGTCGAGGATCTCCCTCGTGTCGACATCGTCATGACATACCAGGGTGCTCCGGGTGACGTGATCAAATCAATGGTCGATCATGGTGCGAGAGGGATCGTCATCGCGGCAGCGGGCGCCGGCGCGACGAGCGGCACGCAAGAGGAAGGAGTTCGCTACGCAGTCGACAAGGGGGTGTTCGTGGTTCTGACGACGCGAACCGGAAGCGGTCGGATCGCCGCACGTAACACGGCGTCCTCGTCTTCCCGTTTCCAGATACAGGGTGAGGATCTCGCCCCGGTCAAAGCCCGGATCCTCCTGATGCTGGCATTGACGAAGACGAGCGACGGCTCAGAAATTCAACGGATGTTCACCGAATACTGACGTGTCACGGCCGGACGCGCTCTGTCTCGTCGGCCTGCTTGCATTTGCAGCGGTCACCGATGCACCGTCTCAGATTGCCTCAGGGGTTGACCGCTCTTCATTCGACTCGTCGATTCGGCCCCAGGACGATCTCTACCGATACGTCAATGGCGGCTGGCTGGCGAAAACTGATATGCCTCCCGACCGCGTGAGCTACGGTGCATTCACCGAGTTGACTGAAGCGACCGAGGTCAACCTGCGGGCTGTCATCGAGGCCGCATCAGCCAGCCCACGAAGCAGATCTCCACGACAGCAAATCGTCGATCTCTATGCGAGCGTGATGGATGAAGCACGCGTCGATGCCCTGGGCGCCGCTCCGCTTTCTCCGATTCTCACGCGCATCGAGGCGGTCAACTCGACGCGTGATTTAGCCGCCGTCGTCGGCCATCTCGGATTCCTGGGGACCGGCGGCGTGTTCCCAACCAACGTCGTCACCGACGCGAGGGACGCAAACCGTTTGATTGTGCAGGTAACGCAGGGGGGCACGCTGCTTCCTACGCGTGACCATTACCTGAGCGATCAATCGCAGCTCATTCAGCTGCGCGACAAGTACGTCGCCTACTTGACTACGATTCTTCGGCTTGCCGGTGAACCAGAACCCGACCGCCTCGCCCGGAGCGTGCTTGCACTCGAAACAGAACTCGCCAGATGTCAGCTGTCACCAACGGAGAGTCGTGCAGCGGCGAGGGCGCCGCGCGGACTCACGATGCGAGAGTTGTCGGCGAAAATGCCCGGTTTCGATTGGATGGCATGGGCGCGGCCGCAAGGAATCGACAAGGCCGCTGCCGTCGCATTGCTGCAGCCACCCTTTTTTGAGCGGTTCGCGGTCCTCGTGCCCGCACGGCCGCTGGAACATTGGAAGGCCTGGCTCGCCGCTCGCTACATCACGGCGATGGCGCCCTATCTGAGCAAGCCGTTCGTCGATGCGCGATTCGATCTTTTTGGCCGGGAATTAACCGGCCAGGCGACGCCGAGAACGCGCTGGAAGGCTGCCGTGTCGCTCGTGAACTCGACGCTCGGTGATGCACTCGGGCGTTTGTATGTTGAGAAACACCTTCCGCTGCGAGTGCGCTCGCGAGTTGAAACACTCGTCGACACGATGTTGAAGGCCTATCGGCAGTCGATCGAGCAGACCGCCTGGTTATCGACATCCACACGAGGCGAGGCGACTGCCAAGATCTCGCGTATTACCGCCCGTGTGGGATATCCCGATCGGTGGCGTGACTATTCCGGTCTCGTGATCAGGGCAGACGATCTGGCCGGCAACGTCCAGCGCGCGCGCCGATTCGAGAGCGATTACCGCATGATGCGAGTCTCGAATGTGCTTCCGGGAGAATGGCTCGCAACGACGCCGCAGACGGTGAACGCGTACTACAACCCGGCATTGAACGAAATCGTGCTGCCGGCAGCAATGCTCCAGCCGCCTCTCTTCGATCCGAACGCAGACGACGCAGTGAACTATGGCGGGCTCGGCGCCACGATCGGTCACGAGTTGGCGCACGCGCTCGACGATCGCGGGCGTCGTTATGACTCGCGCGGCGAAGTACGTCGCTGGTGGAGCTCGGCGGAAGACGACGAATATGCGAAACGAGTCGCTCGTCTGGTGGACCAGTTCAATCGATACGAGCCGCTGCCGGGCCTGCACGTCAATGGCGAGCTGACGCTGGCTGAGAACGCCGGCGATGTCGCCGGCCTCTCTCTCGCCCTCCGGGCGTATCGTCTCTCGCTAAACGGCCGCGACGCCCCGGTGATCGACGGCTTTACGGGCGAGCAGCGATTCTTTCTTGCGTGGGCGAGGATGTGGCGGATGAAGGTCAGGCCCGACTACGTTCGCGAATGGGTCACCACGCTTCCGTATGCGCCGTATGAATATCGAGCCAATGGAACGGTCCGTAATCTCGGTGCGTTCTACGAGGCGTTCGGCGTGACGCCGGCTGACGCATTGTTCCGCGCTGCGCCGGAACGCGTCGCAATTTGGTAATGAATCTTGCCGGGATCCGGGGTGCGGGATCCCATTCCGTGCCGGCCGACGAGATCGATCTACCGGACCACGGATCCCGCACAACGGATCCCGAGAGCTACTGCGTACTGGCCGGCTTGGTCAGCAGCCCTCGCGCGCGCATCCAATTCATCAGGAGATTCGGCCAGCTGCTCAGTGACGGATCGTTGAGCGCCATACCGACGCCGTGCGGTCCGTTCTCGAACAAGTGCATTTCGACTGGCACTTTCGCCTTCCTCAGGGCGAGGTAAAACCGCACGCTGTTCTCGACCGGCACGGCGGCGTCGTTTGTCGTGTGAAAAATGAACGTCGGCGGCGTCTGCGCGGTCACCTGCAGATCGTTCGACAAATTCTCCACCAGCTTCGGATCCGGATTCTCGCCGAGCAGATTCCGCAGCGACCCCGCGTGAGTGACTGCGGGATCGAACGAGATCACCGGATACCCGAGAATCAGAAAATCAGGACGACTGCTCACCCGTTCAATCGGGTCACTGGAATCGGCTTTTCCTGAATCGAAATGTGTGCCTGCGGTCGATGTCAGGTGACCGCCGGCAGAAAATCCCATCATCCCGATCCGATCGGGGACGATGTTGAACTCCGCCGCGCGCGATCGGACTGTGCGAATCGCTCGCTGCGCGTCGTCAAGTTCGATCGGATGATGATAGCGGGGGCCAAGGCGATACTTCAGTACGAACGCGGTGATCCCCATCGCGTTGTACCAATACGCCCATTGACGCCCTTCGTGTTCGATCGCGAGTGCGCCGTAGCCTCCGCCCGGAGCCACGACGATCGCGGTGCCCGAACTGCCGCGCGGCGCGCGATACGCCGTAATCGCCGGCTTATCGGTGTCCGCCTGTCCGAGCGCACCGGGCGCGCCATTTTCCCAGAGCAGGATCTCCTGGGGTGAGGCCGGCGCCGGAGCGGGGCGGGTCATCTGTGTGACGCCTGCGTTCTGCGGTGAGCCCGCGAGGGCAGCAATCGTGAACGCTGCCAGAACGAGCGGCACGATGATCATCGGTTTCATTGCGCCCTATCTCCGAGCAGGCGGTGGTTGGACCAACGGCGGTTCGGGGGGTGCAGGTTCTTGCGGGACCTTGCCCCCTAGTTTGAAGGCCCACAAACTGTCGCCGCGCTTCGAGAGCTGGAACGAACTTCCACCGGCGAGCAGCGCAAGATATTGCTCACCGTTCACTTCATAGGTCGCGAGTGGTGCGTCAGCGCCGGTGCCGGTTTGAAACTTCCACAAGGGTTCACCGTTGGCAATGTCGTAGGCGACGACGTTGCCATCGGACTCTCCATGGAACAGAAGCCCCGTCGCGGTGCTCAACAGCCCACTTCCGGTTCCGAGCGGGAACTTCATTCGCTTCTGCCAGACGATCTTGTTCGTCGTTGGATCCATCGCGGTCAGCGTGCCGGCGCGCGGCACCCCGGGCGGCCGGAAAAAGCCAACGCCTTCATCGAGTGGCTTGAAACGCTGCGTCTGGTCGTCCCATTCCTGACGCCGCAAGGTGAAAGCCGAGTTGATGATCGTGCCGGGAATGTAGATCAGACGAGTCTGTGGGCTGAACGTCATCGGTGCCCACGAGATGCCACCCAGCGTTCCAGGTGCCATCACCACTGCCTCGGTCCAGTACGCGCCAAAGATGCACGTGCTCTTCATGCCGTCCGGCACGCTGCCCGGCTCGGGACATGTCGGCACGAAGGAATCGCCAATCGGGAATGGCTGCGTCGCTGCCGTCTTCATCCGCGGTTCTTGCGGAACGGGGCGCTCTTCGATCCCGATAAGCGGCTTTCCATTGATGCGGTCGAGGACGTACATGAAGCCGGTCTTGCCTGTATGCATCAGGATTTTGCGCATCGATCCGCGAAAGCGGACATCGGCAAGGATCGGTGCTGCGGCGCTGTCGTAGTCCCAGATGTCGTGGTGCACTTCCTGGAAATGCCATTTATAGGCGCCGCTCTTCAGATCGAGCGCGACCACGGAAACAGTAAAGAGATTGTCGCCGCCGCGAGCTGTCCCGTCGTTGTCAGGACTGGCGTTGCCGATCGGCACGTAGACCATTCCGAGATCCGGATCGATCGCAGGCGCCGTCCACACCGGCCCGCCGCCGTACTGCCACGAATTCCCTTCCCACGTTTCGTGGCCGCGCTCGCCGGGACCGGGAAGCGTCCAGAACTTCCACACTTCCTTGCCGCTCTTCGCGTCGTACGCACCGAACTGGCCGCGCACACCGCCTTCGCCGCCCCCGACACCGATGTAGACGAGTCCGTTGTAGTACACCGCGGGTGCACTCGTCATGCCGCGTGCAGGATCAGCGAGCGTCGTCTTCCACACGAGTGCGCCCGTCTTCTGATCGAGTGCAATCAGGGTGTTGTCGCGCCTGCCGCAAAACACTTTTCCATCGCCAACCGCCACGCCCCGGTAAGTACCGCTCAGTGTCGTTTCGTGTTTCCACTTGATCGCCCCGGTCGCCGCGTCGATCGCAAAAATGTTTCCCGCACCCGACACGGTGAACATCACACCATCGACGACCACCGGCGTCGCCTGCATGGTGCCGGGCGTCTTGCCCTCCTCGAGGTGGATCGACCACGCGCCTCCAAGTTGTGCGAGATTGGATTTGTTGATCTTCGTGAGCGAGGAATACCGATGATTGGCGAGATTACCGCCCACCGTGGCGAAGTCCCGGCCTGATGGGGCTTGCGGATCGTTTCCCGCCGGCGAGAGCGCCGCACAAAAGAGAATTGCGACACCGAGGCCGGCCCTGAGCGAGCGCTTGCGCAGGCGAGTCGAAGGGGCTCGAACAGTCGGTCGAGGAGGAGGGGGCTGGAATTCCATGACCGTCATCACGCGCGGATGCTACCACCCTTCGACTCGCGTGCATACACGCTCGCTCAGGGCGCAAGGCGCCGCGAAGGACGATGCGAGCGAGCGCCGCGAAGCGAGCCACGCGAACGGAGCGCGTGCAGGGAGTCCGAGGGCGAAGCCCCTCGGAGTGATGGGAACCTATGCCAATCGTCTATCGCCAAGTGGCGGCGGATGTGATATGAATGCGCATCCCAAAGTGGTCAGACCACTATTTGTCGTGGGCAGAAGACTGTTAGTTGCTGGAGGTCGACACATGATGAGCCGCGTGATTTCGTGTCCCGGGCGGCTTCGCCAGGTTCTCGTCGTGCTCGCGCTCGCCATCGCGTGCGCGCCGGCCATGCTGGCGGCGCAGAGTGTGAGCGGTACTATCCTCGGCACGGTAACCGACGCGTCCGGCTCCGTGATACCAGGCGCCAAAGTAACGATCGTCAACGAAGGCACTGGATTAACGCGCACGGTCCAGGCGGATTCGAACGGCGAGTTCACCGCACCGCAGCTCCCCACCGGCCGCTACACGGTGATCGCGGAACTCACCGGGTTCAAGACGTTGACGCTGTCGAACATCGAACTTGGCGTCGACCAGCGCGCGCGCATTGACCTCAAGCTCGAAGTCGGCGCGATGACCGAAACGGTCAGCGTCGAAGCAACCAGCCCCCTGCTGCAAACGAGTTCATCGGAGCTCGGCACTACGGTCCATGCGGAACAAATAGAGGCGCTGCCGCTCAACGGCCGCAACTTCGTCAACCTGACGCGCACCATCCCGGGCGTTCTGCGCGGCATCCCCGGAGCCAATATCGACGGCGCCGGCAGCCTCGCGTGGCGCGCCTCGGCGTCGTTCTCGGCCAACGGCCAGCGGCCGCGCGACAACAACTACATGCTCGACGGCGTCGACAACAACGAAACCTGGCTGCAAACGGTCGTCATCTTCCCGAGTGTTGACGCGCTCGACGAGTTCAAGATGCAGACCTCGACGTACTCCGCGGAGTTCGGCCGATCGCTCGGCGGCGTCGTCAACCTGCAAATCAAGTCGGGCACGAACCTCATGCACGGCAGCGGTTTCGAGTTCATGCGGAACGATGCGTTGGACGCGAACAATTTCTTCAACAACCGTGCGCATCGCGACAAACCGGACTTCAGGCAGCATCAGTTCGGCGGCACGGTGGGCGGCGCCGTCTTCAAAGACAAGACCTTCTTCTTTGGTGACTATCAGGGTCACCGCGAGACGCAGGGGGTAACGGCACTATCCACGGTTCCCACGTTGGCCATGCGGTCCGGCAACTTCTCCGAGCTGACGCGCGTCATTTACGATCCGACCACCGGTCAGCCGTTCCCGGGCAACATCATTCCAGACAACCGTATCGACTTAGTGGCGCGAAACATCCTGACGCAGCTGTATCCTGAGCCGAACACCGCCGGCACCCGGCAGGCGAACGGTCAGACCATCAACAACTACCTGCTGAACCCGGTCAAACATCGCGACGACAATCAGGGTGACGTCAAGATCGATCAGAACGTCTCGACGTCAAACCGCTTCTTCGTCAGGTACAGCTACCAGAAGGTCCACCGCCTCCAGCCGGCGAGCCTCCCCCACGGTGATGCGGGGGCCACGTTTGGCGCCGGCGACGGGAACATCACGGCCCAGGGACTCGCGTTCAACGATACGCATACGATTCAACAGAACCTGCTCAACGAGTTCCGCTTCGGCTGGACCTCGATCAAGTTCCATCAGTTACCGATCGACTATGGCACCAATCCGGCGAGGGCTGTCGGCCTCCCCGGCGTCAACATCAATAACGCCACCTCCGCGATGGCGCAGATGACGTTCCAGAACATCCGGAACCTCGGGCAGAACAGCAACCAGCCGCTCATTACCAACCAGAACGACTTCGCGATTTTCGACAACGTCACCTGGGTCAAGGGAAGGCACACGATCAAGAGCGGTGGCAGTATGACGTTTCGATCGCGCGAGATTCTCAACGCCGATTCGATCACAGGGGTGTTCAACTTCAATAACAACATGACGTCGAACTGCGCCGGCCAGGGCGCAGGCTGCACCGTCAATACCTCCACCGGCTTCGACGTCGCGAGCTTCATGCTCGGGCTCGTGAACACGAAGCAACGGAACTACTTCGACGAGGACACCTACCGAGAGACCCGGCCCGAGTACGCGCTTTATACGCAGGACGACTACCGCATGACGAACCGTCTGACGCTCAATCTTGGCGTCCGGTGGGATGTCTACCCGCCATGGGTTGAAGTCAACAATCGCCAGTCGAATTTCGACGAATCGACAGGCAAGTTCGTGGTCGCCTCCGACGACGCGGTGATCAACGGCGTCGACGTCGGCCGCTACTTGCAGACCTATTCGAAGGGAGACGTGGGTCCTCGTTTTGGCTTTGCTTACGACGTGAACGGCAGCGGCCGCACGATCGTGCGCGGCGGATTCGGCATCTTCTGGAACTTCACGCCCGGCGGCACGTCGGGATCCAAGGCGCAGAACCCGCCGTTCCTCCAGGCGACCGCGCTCAACGCGAGCCCGTCGGCGTACGGCGCCAACCTGCTGCTGAAGGACGGACTGCCCGATCCTCCCGGCACCGATCCGTCGAGGCCGGCGGCTGGCTCGACACGCTCGATCTTCGACATCAACTTCCGCGACGCATACGCGCGGCAATGGAACTTCAACGTTCAGCGCTCGATCGCGACCAATTACATGCTGGAAGTTGCCTACGTCGGCTCGCAAGGCCGGCAGATGCTGATCAAGGGAGATCCGAACCAGGCTCCGCCCGTGCTTGGCGTGACCGACTCCAATGTGAATCGTCCGTTCATCAGGCTCGCGCCCGCCCTTCGTACGATCGGACAGGTCCAGAGCAAGGGCACGCTCGACTACAATGCACTGCTCGTGAAGTTCCAGCGTCGGTTCGCGAACAACTTCTCGTTCCTGAACTCGTACACCTGGGGCAAGGCGATCGATCTGAACTCTGACAACGACGGCCTGGTGACGCTGACCAACGTCTACGACCCGCAGTACAACCGCGGGCCGGCCGACTACGACATCACCCACACGCTCTCATCGAGCTGGGTTTACGAGATCCCGTGGGCGCGCGAGAAACTCTACGGCGGCTGGCAGTTCGGCGGCATTCTCCTGCTCCGCGGCGGTCTGCCACTGACAGTCACGCAAACTCAAGGCGTCCAGTCGACCGGGACCGGAAACCGTCCGAACCGCGTCTGCGACGGGAAGCTCGACAACCCGACGATCGATCGCTGGTTCGATCTGAGTTGTTTCGCGCCGACGACCGAGAACACTGCCACCTATGGCGACGCCGGGCGCAATATCATTCGCGGCCCCGGCTCGTTCAACATCGACGCCTCACTGATCAAGAACACGAAGATCGGACGGTTCTCGACGGAGTTCCGCGTCGAGGCCTTCAACGTGCTCAACCATCCGCAGTTCGCGAACCCGAACACGACGATCGGCAACGCCGCCGCAGGCGTCATCTCGGCGATGCTCTCGAATCCGTCCTGCTCGGTCTGCGGAACCGTCGAACGGCAGGTGCAGTTGGGCGTGAAGGTGAGATTCTGAAAGTGCCGACCCTTCGACGTCGCTCAGGGTCAGCCCGAGCTTCGTCGAGGGGCTGATTGCTGCATCGGAATTGGCCCTCTAACGGGGGCCAATTCCATCTGAAATGTCTCGTAGCCGTCGCACGCTTGCGGCGGACACGGGGCCGTTGGCGTTTCCCCCATCACGCGCCAAACGGCCGACATGAATCTCGCGCACTGTGCGCCGCTCTGCTAACAATCGAAACAGTTCGAGGTCGACACCGCCACCCGCGATAATCGTCAGGCGTGGATCGGCGCGGGTTACGTACAGGCGAAGCCGATCGCACCGCTCTGAGATCGTACCTTCTCCCCCGCTCGTGAGAATGTGGTCAACCCGCCGATTGGACGCGAGCGCATCGATCGCGGCGAGTGGATCCGCAAGCGAATCGAACGCGCGATGGAAGGTGATCGGAATACCAGGCGCCGATTCGATGACGGCGGCGAATTCCGGCAGCAACAGCTCCCCTGATTTGGCGAAGCCGGCGACGAGGCCGTCAACGCGGAGCTTCGTGAAATTCCAGGCGGCGGCCCTCAGGATCGCGATCTCCGCATCAGAGGTTTCGAAGCCGCCGTTCTCGCGGACCATGACCCGGAGCGGCAGCGATGTGACGCGGGCGATTGCTTCGACGACTGCGAGGTCAGGCGTCAGCCCACCCACGTCGATCGCGCGCACGACTTCAAGTCGATCCGCGCCGCCATCCCCAGCAGCGCGCGCGTCGTCAACGGTTTGGACGATCACTTCGATCAGAATCCGATTGACCATGTCAGCTCTCGGCTCCTGGCTCCTGGCGAATCGCGCTCGTCACGCCTCCTTGGTGCCTCTGGTGCTCGTGGAAGCCGAGCCAACAGCCAGCAACCGGAAGCCAGCAGCCACGATCACTTTTGAATATGAAAAATCTCCTCGAGCGTGACACTGACCGGGCTGTGATCGGGATTGGTAGGCATCAGATCGCGCATGTAAGCCCACCATCGCTGGCATACGTCAGTCGCCGCGACGGCATTCCATTGCTCTTCGCTTTCGAACTCGACGTAGCCGAACAAGTGATTAGTGGTGCGGTCGAGGAATATTGAGTAGCTGTGCACGCCGTGATCGAGCAGAGTGCGCTCGAGGTCCTGCCAGATCGGCTGATGCCGGCGGATGTACTCCGCTTCCTGCCCGGCATGGATCGACATACGAAACGCTTTGCGCACGGCCGCCCGTCCCGGCGGTGTCACAGGTCAGTAAGGTGCTCGATTCTGCCGGTGCTGTCGCCGATGGTTTCCTGCTGCACGCCCATGCGGTCGAGAAGCGTCAGGAACAGGTTCGTCAGCGGTGTGCCTTTCGCATAGGCGAGGTGACTTCCCATACGGAAGTCGCCGCCGTGACCGAGGAGGGCGATCGGGAGATCCTCGTGCGTGTGGCGGTTGCCGTCGCTCAGGCCGCTGCCATAGACGATGATCGAGTGATCGAGGAGGGAGCCGTCCCCATCGGGCGTCTCCTTCATCTTCTTGATGAAGCCGGCGAAGAGTTCCATGTGCAGCGTGTTGATTTTCGTCACGCGCTCAATCCACTCCGGGTTGCCTCGATGATGCGTCAGCGGATGATGCGGATCGGGGACGCCAAGCTCCGGATAGGTCCGCATGCTGCCTTCACGGCCCATCATCATCGTCACGATCCGTGTCTGGTCGGCCTGGAACGCAATCAACTGCAGATCGAACATCAGGTTCACGTAGTCGGCGTAGAGCACTGGGACGCCGGTCGGCTTGTCGATCGTCGGCGTCAGGCCGGTCATGTCCTGCTCGGCTTTCTCGATCCGCTGCTCGATCTCCCTGATCGACGTGAGGTACTCGTCGAGCTTGCGACGGTCGGTCGGGCCGAGCGTCGAGGCAAGCTTCGTCGTGCGTTCGTTCACGAGGTCGAGGATGCTGCGCCGATACATGAGACGACGGGCGCGGACCTCGGGCGACAGGCTGGTATCGATGTCGCCAAACAGCCGCTCGAAGACCAGCCGCGGATTTGTCTCGGGCGGCATCGGCGTCGCGGGGCCACGCCACGCGAGACTGTTGGTATAGGCGCACGAATACCCCGAATCGCAGTTGCCGATCGTGCGCGAGTCGTCGCAGCCGAGTTCCAGCGATGGGAATCGGGTTGCCGATCCGATCTGCTGCGCGGCCACCTGATCGACAGAAATGCCGTTCTGAATATCAGCGCCGGCGGTCTTGCGCGGGTGAACGCCGGTCAGATACGACGCCGCGGCACGGGCGTGATCGCCCGGACCATCGCCCAGCGCCTGGCCATTTCGTTGCGCGAGGCCTGACATCACCAGCATGTCCTGCCGGAACGGCTCGAGCGGTTTCATGACCCGCGAGAATTCGAAGCCCGCCCCTGTCCCCTTCGGCGTCCAGTCCACCATCGTGATGCCGTTAGGCACGTAGGTGAACCCGAGCCGAACCGGGCGCGCCTGGAGGCGCGGCGCGGCAAACGCGGGGGTCATCGCGTCGAGCATGGGAAGCGCGATGACCGCTCCCATTCCTTTGAGGAAGCTTCGGCGCGGCAGATGCATTCGCGTAACAATCATGGCGTGCTCGCAGTCGTTGCTGCCCTTCGCGACTGGAAGGGAAGGCTCTTGACGATTTCCAGAATCAGCCCCGAGAACCGGTATTCGTGCTCCGCCAGCCGGCTCACGATACCACTGACCGTCCGTTTATCGTAACGCTCCAGGCCCCGGCCGAGGGCATAGGTCAGGAGCTTCGCCGTCAGGCAATGTTCAAACGCTTGATGATCGGCGCGCAGGATCAATCGCAGCTCGTCAGGTCCGTCGAATTTGCGGCCATCGGGCAGCGTGCCGGTTGCATCAATCGGGAACTTTCCGTCCATCGTGCGCCAGGCGCCAATCGCATCAAAATTCTCGAGCCCGAAGCCCAGAGGATCCATCCGGCGATGACAGGAGGCGCAGGTTGGATCTTTGCGGTGCAGTTCGAGCTGCTCACGCATCGACGCCGAGGTACCGATTTCCTCTTCCTTCAGGTTCGGCACGTCCGCCGGCGGTTCAGGCGGGGGCGCATCGAGCAGATTGTCGAGGACCCAACGGCCGCGCAGGACCGGAGATGTGCGGGTGGCATACGATGACACGGTGAGGACACTCGCGTGCGTGAGCACACCCGCGCGCGGTGTGTCAGTCAAATCGACACGGCGAAACTCAGGGCCGGTCACGCCGGTGATGCCGTAGTGACGTGCCAGCCGTTCGTTGACGAAGGTGTACTTTCCGTCGATGAAATCGAGCACCTTCCGATCGCGCTGAATCACATCTTCGATAAAGAGTTCCGTTTCGCGCCGCATCGAGAAACGGAGATAGTCCTCGAAATCGGGATATCGATCGCGATCGCGGGTGACCGACTCGAGCGCCCGGAACTGCAGCCACTGGCCGCCGAAGTTTTCGGCAAGCGCCCTCGATTTTGGATCGCGCAGCATGCGACGAACCTGGGCAGCAAGGACCGCGGGATTTCGCAACGTCCCTGTGTCGGCGGCGCGCCGCAACGACGCGTCGGGCATGCTGGACCACAGGAAGTAGGCAAGCCGCGTCGCCAGTTCGTGTTGCGATATCGGATAGTGAGCAGCGGCCGATCCCGCGTTCGCTCGATCGCGCTCGATCCTGAAGAGAAAATCGGGCGAGACGAGAATCGCCTGGAGGCCGACGGCGAGGCCTTCCGCGAGGGAGCCTTCTTCCCTCTCCGCCGCCTCGGTCAATTTGATGTACGGTGCCAGCTCCTGTGCGGTCACCGGTCGGCGGAACGCGCGCCGCGCGAAACTCGTGACGATGCGCCGCGCGCAGGTTGGCGTATGTGTGCCAGTGAGATGGCCGCAGGTGTAGATCTTCTGAAGACTCGCGCGCGTCGGCCCAGTCGTCTGCGCATAGGGTCCGCCGATATCGAGCGTATTGATGCGGACGCCGTTCATCGGGATCTTCGCGAGGTCGGCTTGCGTGTCCTCAAACGTCTTGCGCAACTGCGCGATCCGCTCGGGCGTGGCGTTTGGCGGCGGTTTGAATTCACGCGGCGGAGGAATCGGCCGCGTCGATGGATTCGGACCGTTGAACCTGGGCGGCAGCCCTTCGAAGATGCGTGGAATGGTCACCGCAATGTGACGATCGCCAGACGTCAATTGCGCCTTGAACTCCACCATCTGTCCGCCGAAATCCTGGCGATCGTCGTTAAAGGTCGCGGATCGCTCTGAATCGAACGGGATACTTTGGACGAGCCGATCGTCGACCCATAAGGTGATGGCGATCGCTTCGGACCCGACGGGCCGCAGGCCGGCCAGTGCTGCGCGGACAACGTACTCGCCGTCAATCGGCACGCGATACATCGCGTGAAATGCATTTGGAAGGCTCAATCCGGTGACGTCGTACTGTCCGGGGAACGTCTTCGCATCGCGGACGCGGCGGCCGTCCGATCGCAGGCGTGTGAGCGTCGGCTTCATCGCCGGCGGACCGAAGAGTGCCCGGCGGGTAATCTTGTCGGCCGTGCTGACGTACTTCTCCATCAACACCGGCGACAACGACAGCACGTCCGCAATGTTGTCGAACCCGTACCCCGCGTCGTCCTGCGGAAAATCGTCGGCCGGGCGGACGTCGACGCCCAGGAGATCGCGAACCGTGTTGTTGTACTCCGTGCGATTCAACCGGCGAGCCGTGACGCGTCCTGGATCGGGTGGGGTCGCCTTGTCGATCCGATCGAGCTCTTTGGCCAACCAGCCGGCCACGGCCTGCCGCTGATGCTCGGGGGGTTGGGGCTCTTCCTCCGGCGGCATCTCGCGCGCGCGGAGCTTTTTCACGACCTCGGACCAGCGATCGTGATCGTCGGTCAACGAGGCGGCGGATTCGAATGATTCGAGGTTGAGACCGTTCTTCTGTTTCTTGTAGCCGTGGCAAGGAACGCAGTTGTCGACGACGAACGGACGAACGATGTTGTCGTAGCCGTCAACCGTTTCCTTTGGGGCGATCGGTTCTTTCGGGTCGGGTGTAGCTGCCGATGATGAAGGAAGAGGTGCGACCGGAGGAATCGCGCCCTGCTGCGCACGTTGTGCGGAGCCAGCGACGGCAAGCGCGAAGAACAGGATGAACCCGGCGAAAAACGCGCGCACAAACCCTCCGGTGACCGTCCGGCGGCCACACTAATGGACAATAAATTATACCGGAGCCCGTAAAAGGTGGCTGGCACCTTTCCCGGAAAGGTGGCTGGCACCTTTTCCGCAAAAACGGCTGGGGCGGGGGTCGGGAATTGGCCGGCAAACGCCACATTCTGTAAAAGGTGGCTGGCACCTTTTTCGGGAAAGGTGCCAGCCACCTTTTTCGACAATCGTCCGGCTCGCACGCCCACGCGATCCATCAGCCAGCCCCTGGGAAACTCGCCGACCATCACGCCGAATTGAAACCAGGACACGATGGTGCCGTACTGTGTGTTGGAGAGATGAAAGGTGTCGCGGATGATCGGCGCAAGGACCGAAAGCACTTAGCGAACGACCGGCGGAAAGTCCGTCAGCGTTTGCCTTGAGGCTGCGTCCATCCCTGCGCGCGCCACGCCTGCAGCAACTCGTGCTCGCGTGCAAGCAGCCGTTCCATCGACGTGTAGCGATCGACGCGCTCGACGCCGTCCTCCGCGACGACCAGCTCGTAACCGTTGCCGTCAGCGCTCAATCGCGTTTCGCAGGTCTTCCGCTCCGAGCCACGCACGAAGACGTATAACATCGTCGGCGCATAGTGTATGGCATTCCTCGGCATCCGGACGGATCTGACCCCGGTAGCCCACCTACGACTCGTGCAGCACCGCACCCGGCTCGGCGCGGACCGCTCGACGCGCGGGGAACCACGTGGCGAGGCCGGCGACGGTCACGAGGACGGCTACCGCCACGACCAGGGTTCGCAAGTCACGGGGTTCGACGCCGTACAACAATGACCCCACCAGCTTCGCAGCCCACAAGCTGGCGATCGTCCCGAGCACCAGACCGACGGTGACAGGCACGAAGGCGCGTTTGAACATCAGCGACATGATCCGAGCGCCGGTCGCGCCGAGCGCCATCCGTATCCCGATCTCTGTGCGACGGCTCGTCGCCGCCTGGACCGCGAGCCCGTAGAGGCCGAGCCCCGCGAGCAACAGCGCAAGCACGCTGACACAACCGGACAATTGCGCGACCACGCGTTCCTGCGTGAGCGCCGCGCTCACCTGGCCGAGCAGCGGACTGAACGTCAGCGACAGTTGCGGATCGACATTCGTGATCGCGGTCGAAACGTTTCGCGTCAACTGAATCGGCGAGTCGGTCCGCGAACGGAAATTCAGATTGATTTCCCGAATGCCCAGTTCAGTCAGATAGTCGAACTGCGCGAGGGCGATATAAAAGGTGGCGGGTACCGGATCGCGGAGCGACGAATACACGGCATCGCCGACAACTCCCACCACCTCGAAGGGGCCAAGCGCTCGGGCCGTCCGCGGATACAACGTCAGCGTCATCCCAATTGGGTCTTTCGCCGCGGCGAATTTGCGGACGAATGATTCGTTCACGACTGCCACGCGCGCCGTCCCGGCACGATCCGCCTCGGCCAGGTTTCGACCGGCGATCCGCGGGATTCGAAGTGTGTCGAACCATCCCGGCGAAACGAGGTTCGCCCAGACCGGGCCGCGAGTGTCTGCAACGCCGCTGATCTCGACTAACGGCGTGAACTGCCGGCCGCTCACCGGAATGGTGAGCGACAACCCCGCGTTCTCGACGTCCGGCAGGGCCGCCGCTGCCTCGCGAGCGCGCTCGTACAGAGCGAGTCGTTCCGCTGGCCGACTCGCACTTCGATGCCCGTCGATCCTGACGATGGCGACCCTGGCTGGATCAAACCCTAGCGGACGCGCATTGAGCGACACGAATGTGCGCACGAACAAGCCGGCGGCAAAGACGAGTACGAGTGAAAGCGCAACTTGCACAACAAGCAGCGCGCCCGACAACGCGGCCGGCGCCTGCCCGTCACTACTCCGTCCGCGACGTTTGAGCGCCTCAATCGGCGGAACGCGGGCGGCTCGAATCGCCGGCGCGCTGCCAAACACAAGCGTCGTCAGCACGGTGATGCCGATCGTGAACCCGAGAAGACGCGCGTCAAGCCCGAGATCAAGAAAGATGCGGTTGGCGCCGGTCGAGAGCTGATGCACGAGCATCCTGCTGCTCCACATCGCAATCGCAAGCCCCGCGATCGCGCCAAGGGCATACAGAACGAACACCTCCAGCAGCAGTTGCCTGACCAGCCGGAACCGCGTTGCACCAATCGCGAGCCGGACACTCAGCTCGTGTCGTCTCGCGATCGCGCGAGCGATCAGAAGATTGGCGACGTTCACGCACGCGACGAGCAGCAGCAGGAGGACGACAACCATCAGCGCAACCAGCGGACGCTGATACAACACACGGAGATCGCGTGCACCCGAGTAACCCTTCGCGCCGGGACTGAGGACGAAAGGGGCCTTGAGATACCGATCGATGGCTTCACGGCTGCCGAATTGGCCGATATCACCCAGCGTCGCATCGCGGATTTGTTGCTGGGCGGCGCGGATTCCCGCTGTTACCTCCTCGATCGATTGCACCGAGTGAAGCCGCGCCACGATCGTCAGAAACGTTGTGCCGCTGCTGTCGAGAAAGGAATCGGCGCCTCGGACGCGCGGCTCGATTTCAAGCGGGACAATCACGTCGAACGTGCGGCCGATTTCAGGTCCGCTAAAGGAGGCTGGGGTCACACCGACGATCGTGAACGGCACGCCATCAATCGTGAGTAAGTGTCCCACCACGTCGGGCGCGCTGCCGAATCGCGCCTGCCACAAACCATAGCTAATGACCGCGATCGGCCCTGCGGCCCCTCCATTTCGCACATCGTCTGTATCCGAAAACGTTCGACCGATGAGCGGCGGCACGCCGAAGGTCTCGAAGAAAGACCCGCTGGCAAAAATGCCGTCGATGAACTGAGTTTCCCCACCCGACGCAAGATTGAACCGGGCAAATGACCACGCGGCGCTTCGTTCGAACAAGTCGGGGCGACGATGAATCTCCGCCCAGACCGGATAGCTCCACGCTCGAACGTGTTCGAAGCGTGTGTCGCTCAGTAGCACAAGTCTGGCCGGATCTCGGACGGGAAGCTGACGAAGCAGGAGGCTGTCGATGACGGAAAAAATCGCGGTGTTCGCACCAATGCCGAGCGCGAGCGAAGCAACCGCCGCAAGGCCGACGATCGGTGCAGCACGCAGATTCCGAAACGCCACCCGCACATCACGCCATACGTCGTCGAACAGTTCCGCAAGCGGCATGGAAGGTCCTTTCGATGACCCGTAAGACTACTCCTCGCGAGTTCAGGTCGTGCCAGCAAACTCCATCGAGAGAGCGCGGCTACGTTTTCGTAATCGCCGGTCATTTTTCGATGACTCGAGGCCCGGAAACGTTCCGACCCAAGACGCGCTAACCAAAGTCCGCGCAACAGGTTGCCCGAATCATCCCCGCCCCGTATTTGAGGTACGTCGCTTGCCCCCTCGACCGGACCGCGCAATCTATGTTGGTATCCCCGAAGGTCGCGTATCTCGTTGTCCTGACCATCGCGCTGCTGCCTGGCGCCGTCTCCTGGGTCCTCGGTCATCGCCTCATTCGGAGGATCGCCGATCCTGCGCTCCCTGAGCTCCTCGCCGGTCATCGACGACGGATTGGGATTGTGTTCAGCGTCGGGATGATGGTGCTGTCGTGCATAGCGGTGTTGTCTGGTGGGCGCGTCGCCGTTCAGATCATCGCTGGCTTTCTGATCGCCTATGCAGGTCTGCTGGCCGCCGCCTATCCGCTACGGCGCGCGCTGTACAACGAAACGTGGAGCTTCCTTTCTTACTGCCTGTTCTATCCGCGAAGTGTAATTGGCGTATTCGGGTTTTGGCTCACACTGGCCGCACTTCCGGAAATGCTCGCCATCGCCGGGGAGCACGACTGGTTATACGGATTGCCGCTCGGCTTCGCACTGGTCGTCTGGAACAATCGCCACGCCGATGTTCTTCGCTGGTCTCTGCGTTCCCAGCTCCTTCCTGAAGGCGATGTACTCGCCGATTGTCGCGCGCTCGCGGAAAAGTGTGAGCTGCCGGACGTTCGCTTCGAGTGCATCCCGCTCGGCGGCGGCGTCATCGCCAATGCCCTGGCGCTCCCATCGCTCCGTGGATCATCGGTGCTGTTCACCGAGACACTTCTCGAGCGGTTCGATCGCGATGAGATTCGTGGGGTCGCCGCGCACGAGCTCGCACATTTTGATCACTACAGCCCGGCGCGCCTGCGTCGTCTAAGCACGATCAACTATCTATTGATTGCCGCCGGCGTCGCCGCCGGGCCCGTCGCGCGGATTCTTGGGAGTGGATGGGGACTGGTCGCGACGCTGCTTTGGCTCTCCCTGATCATTGTGGCGCTGGCGCTTCGCGCGCGTAACAAACAGCGTCAGGAAACCATGTGCGACGCCAAGGCGGTCAAGCTCACCGGCAATCCGGAGGCGCTGATTACTGGACTAACGAAGCTGTACACAATTGCGCGGCTGCCTCGCCGCCTCGACAATCGCACCGAACAGTCCGCGACGCATCCAAGCCTCGCCCGGCGAATTCGCGACATCCGCAAAGCCGCCGGATCCGAACCCGGTACGCTGTCGATGGCGCACGCATTCTCGAGCGCCGACGGCCGTTCAAGCGCGACGTTCGATGCCGCAGGCTTGAAATGGATCGATCAGGACGGCATCACTTACACGCTGTCGTACTCGCACTTGACGGAGCTGCGCGTCGACGTCGCAAGCGGTCGTTCAACGCAGCTCGTCGCCGTCGGTCCGTCGGCCCGACGATGGGAACTGGCGCTGCAGGATGGCGACGTCGCAAACGTTCAAGGCGTGCTCGACAGCATCGATGGAAAGCTGGCTGATCCGCCGCCGCGGCAAGTAGGACTGACTCTCCGCCCCGACATTCGGCGCATCGTCCTGTTGGCCACCTTTACGATTGTGCTGTCGTTCTCACAGGTCGGTATGGCGCTCGTGGCATTGCTCACCTGGGCGAAACCAACGATGCCGATGTTCGTGGGCGCCGGGCTTGCCACACTGACGACGGCGGCATTCATGCTTCGCGATATCAGCGAAAACTATCTCGCCGAACTGTGGATGCCGCTGACGGTTCTCGGCCTCTTCTTCTTCGGTTTAGCCTGGAGCGTCAGGCACCAACCGCGCGACGGCACGCGAAAATACACCACCGTGCTGGCTGTCGCAGCGGCGCTCTTCATTGCGGCAATCGCGTCGCAGGGACTCAATATCGTAGACCTGCACCGGAGCGCACGCAGTCTGCCCTCCGCGACGGTGCTACTCGTCGGGCTGGCCGGCGCGCTCGTCTGCTCGACAGATCGCCGGGAGCGAATCGCGGCACTGGCGACCGCGTTGACCGCAGGCGTGATTACATCCATCGCATCGACACCGTTTCTCGACCGATTCGGGAGCGATCCTTTTCTTGTTCAGTCGCGACCTCTCCAGTGGGTCGAGCTCGGCGCCACTCCCCTCGTGGCACTCGATGTCCCCTCGACCACTTCGCGCATTGCTCTATCTCCTAACGGCCAGTATGTCGCCGTATACAGCACCAACAATGATCCAGACGAGACCGGCCAGGTCCAGCTTGGACGCGTTGGCGGCACGCTCGGTTTGAGGAAGGCGGACGATGTCGCGTTTTTGAGCGACGACGAGTTGCTGGTTATCACCTCTCACGCGCAATCAACCGTCGTCCAGGCGGAGAGACTCACGGGTTCACCGGAAGTCATCTGGCAACACGAAATCGAAAATGTATCCGCGCCGACGCTGTCGCTGAATCGCGAAACCAAACGCTGGTCTCTTATCGGATGGGACGCTGACGACACAATCGTGCGCATCGGAGGCGCGCTGGACGGAACTGACATCGAGAAGAAACGGTGGCCGTTGGGCCACGGCCGGGAAGGCTACGTCACCGCCATGACGACATCAGGATCGCATGCGCTCGTTCACGAAACGCGGTACGACCCCGGCCTGCTGTCACAGACGGTCCCTTTGCGATGGACTTCGCCGCTTGCGATGCTCTACCTGTCGGCACGACCCGTGTCACACATCAGCACCATTGGAGAACAAGGAGAGCGGAGTTCGTACGATTCGAAACTGGACGTCGCGTGCCTCCCGGATGTGCTGCCGACAGGTGCACTCGCTTGCACCGCCTATGACGGCAGCCGCACCCACATCGTCACGATCGACGCCGCTACGAGTCGAGCGACGGGCGTCGGTATTCTCGATGGCCAATTCATCACCGATCACTCGAGCGTCGAAGGATGGTTGACTGGCTGGAACGTTGGACGGCCCGTCGCGATTCACCTACCTACCGCGGCAGTATTCCACGCGCCACCGGCGATGCGCACGCTGCGATTCATACCGGTCGCAGTTGACCGTCTGGCCGCGTTGACGTTTGCGGTTCAGCAAGTGAAGGCAGCTGTGTACGCACCCGTCACGCAAGCAAGAGCTAGCGCGCCGATCGCTCAGAACCGCACGCGCGCAGCGCGCCCGTAATTCCGCAGGCGATCAGCCTCGCTTCGAGGGCTTCTTCGTAGACTTCGCTGACTTCGACGAGCGTGGTTTCGGCGGCAGCGGAGGCTCGGCAGATCTCGAACTGGGGTTGTCGTTTGCCGTGGACGGATCAGGTTTCAGGCGGTACCGATGATCGTGGGAAAACGCCGTACGCGACGGCCCACCACGCTTGGTGATGAGACCCTGCAGATCGGCACGTAACTGACGAGTCTGCGTTGTCAGTTCTCGTAACTGCGCACGAATTTCTTCCTCTGGCGGCAAAAACTTCACTGTGAACCGTACGAAAACAAATCAGTTCCCAGACAAACTGCTGGCTAAGGTTGCGACGTTGCATGCTTTGGTCCAAAGAGAGAGATGAGGAAGAGGTGGCAGCTCAGCGAGAAGGGAACGTTGTGGATGAGGCAGCGACAATTGGATGAGACGGTTGGTGTCGAAGTACACCTGCCGCTGCCCGCTCAGGTCATAGATTTCTCCTGATCTAGATCAACGAGATCTAGATCAACGAGCTTCAGTCAACTTGATCGACTGGCCGATCTGCCGAAAGGCCTCCTGAAACGCTTGCGCGTCCTTCTCCTGCGCGATCGTCAGGTAGTAAAACAGCGTGCCGTCAGCCAGAAACGTCGTGTAGAGACCAATCCGCTCGTTTCCTCCGAGCGGTGATGGATTCACGAGCGGCGTGGCGAGTCCCGTGCGCTGCGAGATCTTGACCTGTTGCTGCTGCCCCGCGAGCTTCAGTTCAGGATTCCCCTCGGCGACTGCTTTCAACCACTCGTTCGTGGCTTGTTGCAGATCCCGCGACGACGCCTTGACCACTCCGAACTCGACTCCATAGCTGAAGACCATCTGGCCTTTCAATTCCCCGTATCCGTTTTGCGGAACGACTTTGATCGAACTGTTGGAATTGAGGGGAGTCCAGTTGCTCGGCACAGAGGCCTGAAAAATCTTTCCCCCCGCGATCTGCCGGAATTCTGATGATGGCGCGGGCACGGGTTGGCCGGGTGTTCCCACCGATTGATTCGTTTCCCCGCCTCCGCCGCCCCCCTTTTCGACCTCAGCCATCGTCTTCGCCGCGGGCAATGAAGTGAAGGCGGTTTTGATCGGCTCGAACCCGCTCATATCGGCGGCGCGCGCCACGGTCAGCGTGTCCGCTTCCTTGTTGATGTACCCAGTGCGATTGCCGGGATTTGGGTGGCTGCTCATCCACTGCGGAGTGCCGCTGCCGCCGCTGGCTTGCGACTCGCGTTCGATCGTCTGAAACATGTGCGCCAGCGCGCGGGGGTCGTAGCCGGCGCGAGCCATGATTTGAGACCCGAGAAGGTCGGCCTGCTTTTCGAAGTCGCGGCTGTATCTCAGAAGCAGCGTGCCCAATCCGAACTGACTGCCTTGCGCGATATACGATCCGGCGGCGCCGCCAACAATCGCCCCGCCGACCTGGCCGGCAAGTTGACCAAGTTGCAGCCACGGATTCTGCGCCTTCGACGCGTTCGCCGTGCCGTGCCGAAGAAGGACGTGCGACAGCTCGTGCGCCATGACGCCGACCACTTCTGCCTCCGTTTCGGCCGCGTCGAACATGCCCCGGTTCACGAACATGGGTCCTCCGGGCAGTGCGAACGCGTTGATCTCCTTCACATTCACCGGTGTGAACGAATATTCGTAGGCAGGGTTTTTCAGTTCGGCTGGAGCTGCCGCCACCAGCCGATCGCCGAGTTGGGTGAGATACGTCTGGATCTTCTCGTCCTTGATGATCGGGTACTGCTTCCGCACTTCCGCCGCGGCTTCGCGGCCAAGTTCCACGTCCTGTTGTGGGGTGAATCTGTTCTTGGGAAGCTTGACGGCCGTCTGCGCGACGAGGCCACTGGCCGAAACCGACAGAGCCAGTGCGATAACCGCTGTCCGCATTGCTGCGGTCCTGATCGCCATGACTGTTCTCCTCGATGGTTGCTTGCTGACAGGAACGGTTTCCACAGCAAGATGCATTCCTCAGCGTGGAGACTCGATGGTACGACGGACCGTCCGGAAAGTTCAGAAAAAGATTCGATCCCCGTCGACGCGTCGCGGTGTGGCGCTTACCGACTCCAGTATTCCGGAGGTTACGTCACCAACGTCATGAGTCGATCACAGCGAGCAAATGAGTCGCGAAGGTCCTGGGCCGATACAGGCAGGCTCGCGGCTCGTTTCAATCGACGCGACTGGGATTCCAGGGCAACGAGGCGATCGAGAAAAGCGCGCACTCGCAGGACCTGGGCGTGCTGGATCGATCCGTGTCTCGATTCGAGGAGATCGAGCGATCGCCGCGCGGCACTGAAGATGGCCGACGCTTCGTCGTTCCACGCCGCGTCGCGCTCCGGATGGGTGGTGCGCCGCCCGGACATCACCGCAATACGTTCGTCTTCGGCGGAAAGCGCGGCGTCGATGTTTCCCAGCCGGCCAAGCATTGCGGCGACGCGCTCATGACCCCTGGCAAGCGACGTCTTCGCAAAATCGTCGTCGGGATCTGACGCCACCACGGAGCGCCGGAGTGCGACAACCTCCCGATACCGTTCGAGCGCGCGCTCGGTCTGCCCTTTTGCCGCCAGCGCGGCGCCAATCGCGCCGTACGAGAATGAGAGATCCAGCCGCCACAGGCCTCGCGACGGGTCACGCTCCACCCGTGCACGATCGAGCACGGCCGCCTTCTCGTAGAACACGATTGCTTCGTCCCTGCGGCCCAGCATCTCGTGCTCGGTTCCTACCTTCTTGTCGGCGATAGACAGTGACCGGCCGGCATCGAGGTCGCTTGGCGCGAGCGCCAGCCACGCCTCGGCGGCGCGCGTCATGTTCAGAAACGATTTGAGTGCGCCTTCGTAATCCTTGGCTGCCTCCTGTTCGTTGCCAATCGTTTGCCACAAGGACGTCGACGTCGCCTGAACGCGAGGGTTCGACGGCGCCTGTGCCAGGAATCTCGTGAGCAGCGCCTCCGCCTTTTCTCGATACCCCGCATCGGGTGTTCCGTTTCGACGAACATCTCTGTAAAGAAACAGGTAGGTCTCGGCTAGTCCGACACCCGCGTCGACGTCGAGCGGTGGCGGCAGCGACTCGAAAAGGAGCGCCGCGCGCTGCAGGCTGCGATACGCGGCGTCTGCATCGCCCAGGTTCGGAACGCCCCCCACCCCTTGTACTTGCGCCAGGCGTCTATAGCCGAAGGCAAGCTCCCGGCGAAGCGCCACATCATGAACGGCGTCAGGCAACAGCGCATCGAGGTATTCGGTGGCACGTCTGATCAAAAGCTCTCGCGCCGCAAGCGAACCCGGCAGTCGGACCACGGCGTCGTGAAGCTCGCCGAGAACTGATGTCGCCAGGCTCTTGACAGCGTTGAAGTCGCGCTGCGCGCGATTACGCTCCTGCCGTGCGACACGGGCCTGCCAAGTCGTCGTCGCAATACCGCCGGCCACGGCAAGCAGGAAACCGGCGGCCGCGGCGACAGCCACCCGGTTGCGAGCAGCGAACTTGCGACCGCGATAGAGGGCGCTGTCCGGCGTCGCCAGCACGGGCCGCCCTTCCAGATACCGCCGCACGTCCTCAGCAAACTGCTCTGCGCTGCCGTACCGGCGCTTGGGTTCCTTTCGCAGCGCCATGAGAACGATGCGATCGAGATCGCCGTCGACCTGTTGACGACCGGCGGGCGCACCACCGGTGCGCAGTGCGACACTCGGCGCCACCGGTGTGTCCTCGCACACGGCGCGGCTAAGCTCGGCGTGACCGAGCGTCTCGACCCGATACGGACTGCCACCAGTGAGCAAGCGGTAGAGAAGAACGCCGAGAGCGTAGACGTCGGTTGCCGTCGTGATTGCCTCGCCGCGGATTTGTTCCGGACTCGCGATCTCCGGGGTGAGCACTCGAAACACCGTTCGGGTTGTGTCGGTCGAAGCATCTGCCTCGAGGATCTTGGCAATGCCAAAGTCGAGGAGCTTCGGCGTCCCATCCGCCGTCACGAGGATGTTCGAGGCCTTCAAGTCTCGATGGATGACCAGGCGCTGATGCGCGTCATGCACGGCAAGGCAGACGAGACGGAAAATTTCGAGACGCTGTGGCACGGCGAGCCGACGTTCTTCGCAGAACGCGTCGATGGGCTTTCCGTCAACGTACTCCATCGCCACGTACGGCAAACCGCGCTCGCTCGCACCACCATCAATCAGCCGTGCGATGTGAGGGTGGTCGAGCGCCGCGAGAATACGCCGCTCATCGTGGAAACGCCGCAGCAGAAGGTCGTCGGCCGGTCCTCGGACAATCTTGAGCGCCGCCCGCTGTCGAAACTCGTCACCGACCCGCTCGGCGAGATACACGGTTCCCATGCCGCCGCTGCCGAGGAGTCGCAAGAGCTTCCACTGTCCGATCCATTCGCCAGGCTCAATCACCGATCCGCGCAGGGCATCCGATACCGCGTGGCGGCCGGACGGCATCGCCAGCGCAGGCGTTTCAAACCGCTCTCCCACCTGTTCCATCGACTGGAGCAGCGACAGGACTTCTGCACGGAGCGCCCCGTCATCGGCGCAAAGCTGGATGGCATAGGCGGTGCGTTCCGGAGCCGGCAGGGCCCACGCGTCGGATGCGATGCGCTTTACTTGCTTCCAATCACGGCTGGCCGCAGAATCCGCCATGGTCCTCTCAAGGTACGCGAGGTTCCGCCACGGGAAGGCTCAGGATGTGGACGGACGCTCGCCTGACCGCGTGAGCTCTCGATGCAGCCAGCCCTTCGCGACTGCCCACTCGCGCTTGACCGTGGCGAGCGAGGAGCCGACGACAGTCGCAGTTTCCTCCAGGGTCAGGCCGGCGAAGAAGCGAAGCTCCACGATCTGGGCCTGATCGGGATCGAGCCGCTCCAGTTCGAGCAGTGCTCGATCGAGCTGCAGAAGATCGACCACGTCGACCGGCGCATCCGGCTGTGCGACGACGATTTCTTCCACCGATACATGCGCCATACTCCCGCCGCGCTTCTCACGAAGCCGACGCCGCGCATCGTCGATCAGAATCCGGCGCATCAATCGCGCTGCGATCGCAAAGAAGTGTGCCCGGTTCTGCCAGTCGACCCGCTGCTGGTCGATCAGCTTCAAGTACGCCTCGTTCACGAGGGCGGTCGTCTGGAGCGAACGGTTCTTCTGTTCGCCCGCGAGGTGTCGCGCCGCAATCACGTGCAACTCGTCGTAGACGAGCGGAATGAGCCGGTCGAGCGCCTCCCGGCTGCCGCCCTGCCAGTCTCGCAGTAGCTGCGTAATCTCTGCCGAAGGTTCGGGGGAATCCTGGGCCACGTCGCCTGTGTGGAGAGGGGCAGATTGTGCCACAGGAGCAGGAGTGCGTCAAAGTCGCTGTGCGGGCACCCGATCGTCCTGAATGGTCTTCATGCCTCTCGGCGCCTACTCATCGCTCTCCATCCAACGTGGTTGCTTGAACGTTGGATCTGGAACTTCATCGGGAAGTGGGAATTCTCGACGTTCCATCTCGCTGATGCATCGATTCATGTCTTCTTCGGATCGAAAGCTGACGTGAATGACACCGTGATGATCCGTCTGGAGCAGATGTCGTCCATGATTCGGAACAACATAGAGATCTTCGCCCACCGACCATCCAAAGATAGTGGTGCTGAAGAGCAGCGTTATGAGCCTGTCGCATTCGTCACGCGAAAACTCCACGACCGCGTTCGTGCCGAGTGGAAGCCCGAGACCGGCGAGAATCTGCAGCTCCACCCGATCGTTGATTCGTTTCGGGTGGGCAGATTGCGGCCAGCTTCCCATGTGCCGCCAGACGTAGCATGCCTGCCAGTCACCCATGCACTCGAGCAGCGAGGCGACGAAATAGGGCCGTCTTTCCGCCGCGTCGGGAACAAGCCAGAATCGATCGTGCTCCGGGTCGGGATTGAAAGCCAGCACTGCTGAATGCGGATAGCGGGAGTCGATTTGAAAACCTGCGCGTTCGGCCCACACGAGGAAGTCTTCTTCGCGATGTGTTCTCATTCTGCCTCGCGAGCCACAGCACCCGGACGAGACCAGCCAACGATCGAATACACGGCAAAGATCCTGTACGGTCCTGGCTCTGATTTCTTGAACGTACCGTTTTCCAGCAGGCGTTGTGCTTTTTCCAGCGACTCCAGCAAGCACCGCGAGTTCGTCTCCACTTCGTTTGCCAGACCATTACATGACAAGGGAGAACACTCAGGCGACGCACCGACAAAGAATGTGACGACGTCGTAGCCTTCCAATACGCTATTCTCAGGAACTTTCACATCCGTGTGAAATGACCGCTCGGGCTCGAATCGCGTCCATTTACCTTCGTTGAACTCGAGCTCGTGGACTTCGTAGAAGAAGAGCACTGTGTCCGCCAGGCCGACTTTTTTCTCCCGCGCGACGTCGATAATGTCCGCCGGCGAGTCAAACAACCAGTAACCGTTGTGCTTCCAGCAATGGATGTAATCGGTGAAATCTTCGGAGATGCATCCACTGAGTGAATAGATGCTCGAGACGCCAGTCGAGGAAAGCCAGTCCGGCCGATTGACCACGCGCTTCGCCATGTAGCCTGCAGGGACCATCGCAATCCACATCTTAGCCGGTTCGATCTGATCGATTGTTACTCTCGACAGAGTGGATTATTGTTCCGCTATCGCGGTTCGACCGCAGTAGCTAAACCTTCTGGAGAGCTCGCCGATGTACTACAGAGTTCTGCGCCTGGTCGTGATTGGGATTGCCCTGGCGGCGACGGCGTTGGTCATCAACGCGGCTGGGCCCGCGAACTTCAAGCCGGATGGCATGGTCACCGGTTCGACGCTCGCAGGATGGCACGTCCTGGGAGGGGCTGACTGGAGGAACCAGAATGGCGAGCTTGTCGGAACCGCGAAACCTGGCGGCAACGGCGGCTGGCTGATTATGGATAAGAGCTTCCAGGACGTTCAGCTGTACGCCAGCTACCGTTGCACCGGCGCGTGCGCGTCCGGTGTGCTGCTTCGCGGACAAAAGACGCCGGATGGCGGAATGAGCGGCGTCTATGTGTCTCTGACGGAAGGCGACACCGCATCGTACGCGGTCACGATTGACGCGAACGGCAAAGAACTGACGCGCGAGCGACTGGCGGCGCCGGCTGGTCGCGGAGGGGGTGGAGGCGGAGGTGGTGCCGCCGGCGGCGCAGCACGAGGCGCTGCCCCGGCTACGGGTGCAGCCGCACCAGGTGGTGCGCCAGGTGGTCCTCCTGCCGCCGCTCCCGCCGGTCCACCGGTCGCTACGCCCCCAACAGCAGGACAGGCGAGCGCAACAGGGCCGGGTCGCGCGACCCCGCCAGGAACGCAAGTCGGCAACTCAGGCCGGCGTCCGCCGGTGCTGAAGCCCGGTGAGTGGAACGATCTCTACATTCTCGCGTCAGCCGCAAACCTGCGGCAGACGTTCGGGGGCGTTGCCACGATCGATGAGAAGAACACGACAGCGTTTGGCTCCGTCGCACTCTTCGTCGCCGGCAGCGGCGAGGTGCGATACAAGGATTTCGCCTGGAAGGATTTGAACTCGATCGTCGACCCGAAGGAGTCCGTTTCGCCGGGCTTCACGATGCAGCGCGTCAGCAATCTCTATTACGGGTGGGGCGCAACCACAGCGGACATCAATCACGACGGCAACCTCGACATCGTGTCAGGACCGTTCTATTACCTGGGTCCGGGGTTCACCGAGCGGAAAATCTACCGAGAGGGGCGCGTCTACAATGCCTCGACCGAGTTCGCGCCAGACATGGTGAACCTCGCTCACGATTTCACTGGTGACGGCTGGCCCGACATCCTGTCGTCGCTCGGAAACCGTCACATGGATCTATATGTGAACCCGCAGGGGCAGTCACGACGCTGGGACAAATTCAGTGTGCTCACGACGATCACGACGGAGATCGTGCTGCTCAAAGATCTCGACAAGGACGGGAAGCCCGAAGTGATCTTTGGCGGCGGCGGTGTCTACGCGTGGGCGAAACCTGATCCCGCGAATCCCACGGCTGTCTGGACGCCGCATCCTGTTTCGAGTCCGGGCGAGGCCGTCAACGGTCATGGTATCGGTGTCGGCGATGTGAACGGCGATGGTCGAATGGACATTGCCGTACCGACCGGATGGTATGAGCAACCAGCCGAAGGAATCTCGAAGAGTCCATGGATCTTTCATGCGGTTGAGTTCGGCAACAACGGCGTGTTCGGCAATGGCGGCGGAGAGATGGGCGTCTACGACGTCAACGGCGACGGTCTCGCTGATGTCGTGAACGGGTCGGCGCACAATTGGGGAATCAAGTGGTTCGAACAGAAGAAAGCCGCCGACGGCACGCGCTCGTTCGAGCAGCACATGATTGCGCAGGATTTCTCGACGAAGAACGCCGGCGACGTCGTTTTCTCGGAGTCGCACTCCGCGCGCTTCGTTGACATGGACGGCGATAAGATTCCGGATTTCGTCACCGGCAAGCGCCTATGGTCGGAGCTGGAGAACTACAACGGAAACGATCCTTATGGTGCGCCCGTCCTCTATATCTACAAGACGGTGCGCAATCCGAAGGCGCCCGGCAAAGCGGAGTTCGTGCCGGAATTGATCCACAACAAATCCGGCGTCGGCTCGTCGTTCGACGTTGTCGATCTCAACAAAGACGGCAAGCCGGACGTGGTCACCGCGACGGCGTACGGAACGTTTGTGTTCTTTGGCAAACCTGCAGCGACATCAGCGAGGCCGTGAGGTCGAGCCGCTAATCGCGGTTCCGCAGAGCACGTCCAGCAGCGCCTGAATTGTCCGCTCGTGTACTCGCTCGGCGGCCGCGACGCTGCTGTTCGCATTGTGCGGTGCGAGCCAGCAATTCGCCATCGCTCTCAGCGGGCTGTTGGCGGGCAGTGGCTCCTCCTCGAACACATCGAGCGCGGCACCCCACAGGCGGCCGTTCGCGAGCGCACGTTCCAGCGCGCGCTCATCGATCACAGGACCACGAGAAGTGTTGATGACGAACGCACTCG
>DASTVZ010000094.1:0-2508 GCA_035758845.1 Vicinamibacterales bacterium | reverse complement strand
TCTGATTTCCACCTTCTCGCCTGCGACAACGTTGCCGGTGACGCCTCCCATAATGACGACAGTCTTGGCGGAGATCTCCGCCCGTATGTCGGCCTCCGGACCAATCGTGAGCGTGTACTCGGGAAGCTTGACGCTGCCTTCCATACGTCCGTAGAGAGTCAGATCCTCAGAACCGCTGAGCTCTCCTTTTATCATCACAGACTTGCCGAGATTCATCACGAGCTTATCGGCCGCATCGCGCGCGATCGGCGCCGGTGGCGGTGGATTCTGATGCGAGGCTGCCGCTGCACTCGATTCATCTCGTTTCCACATGGTCGTCTCCCAACCGCAGGGGCTTCGAATGTGTGAACACGATACCCGAAATCGGCGATCTGACGACGAAAGAAATTCAAAGATTTCTGTTCACCCCCGGATCAACTCGACATAATACCCGTCCTGCGGATGGGGCGCCTGGCTGTCCGAGGATCACTCTCACACACCTGGAGAACACGTTATGACGCGCAGAGCGATTGTTCTGATTGCAGTGTGCGCTGTTCTGATGACGACCGCCGGATCGGCGAAAAAAGAAAAACTGATCGATGACGGACCGAGGCTGTCCACCATGGGCGCGCTGGCAGAGCGAGCGCGCGCGGCAATTTCCGATCTCGGTGACGCGCAGTTTGAGACATGCGCGTCGGCGGTGTGCAGCGAGGAAACACCGGCTGCGAATACACAGTCCGAAATGGCAATTGCCGTCGATGCAACCGGTCAGCACGTGGTCGTCGGCTTCAACGACTTCCGTGGGTTTGCACTCCCGACCGTGAGCCTCTCCGGCTTCATGTGGTCGAACGACGGGGGGGCCACGTTTCACGATGGAGGCCAGCTTCCGACTCCTGGAAACGATCTCGTCGGCACGACGCGATTGCCACAAGTATTCGGCGATCCCGACATCAAATACCTGGGAGCCTGCACCTTTATTTACAGCTCGATCATGGTGAAGAAGTTCTCGTCCACTCCTGTGCCGGGACGTACCGTGCAGACCATGAGCCTCCATCGCTCCACCGACTGCGGGCACACCTGGGATGGGCCATTTGAAATCACCTCCGCCACGAATCCGAACGGCCAGGTGAACGCGACGAATACGCCTCGAGACGCAGCCGACAAGGAGTTCATCGATGTCGATCCCGAGACCGGAAGAGTGATCATCGGATGGTCGAATTTCACGTCAATCGCGAACTCCGGCGGCAGCCCGCAGAACATGGTTTCGTATTCAGATGACGCCGCGACTGCGACGCCTCCGACGTGGACCACCGGAAAGGTTGTCGGAAACCGCGGCCAGTCGCTGATGCCGCGTTTCGCTGCGGGATCGGATGAAGTGCATCTGGTCTGGAGCGACCGAGGACCAGCCTTTCCGATGCGACAGACAAGCTACACGCGGTCGCTCGATAATGGCGTCACCTGGGAAACGCCCCGCGGCTTGGCTCCCGCACCGTTCAAGGTCATGGACCAGGTGCTCGGCAACGACCGAGTTCACGAGTTCCCAACCATCGCCGTCGATACATCGAACGGGCCCTATCGAGGATCCATTTATGTCGCCTACGCGGACAACGACTCCGATGACGGAGCGGATATCGCGTTCCAGGTGAGTCGCGACGGCGGCACGACGTTCAGCGCGCCCCAGCTTCTCAACATCGATCCCGGCCTAGACCGCGCGCAGTGGTTTCCCACCATGGCAGTCGATACCGATACAGGACGCGTTTCAATCGCGTGGTACGACCAGAGTGTGGCACCGTCAGGCGATCTGACCGAAATTGTCTGGACGTGGTCCGACGATGGCGGCGTGACGTGGGAACAGCCGATGCCGGTTTCGGATCGCCCGTTTCAGGCCGGCTGGGGCAACGGCACGAGCCAGCCGAACCTCGGCGACTACAACATGTCGGTCGCCCAGGGTGGTGCGTTCCTCGCGGCATTTTCTTACACCTATCCGCCGCCCGGAGGTTTGGCCGATCCGGCGGGGAGTGGCAACTTTTCAGTCCCGGACATTTTCTTCCGGCGCGTCCCGCAGGATCGGCACAAGGTCAAGGCGACGTCGCTGCGGCTGGAATCCGTCGCGGCCGCTGACAGCGGCGAGAACGGCTTCATTGACCGTGGCGAGACCGCGGCGCTGACGATCGGACTCCGCAACTACGTCATGAATCCGCTGTACGCGACCAAAGTACGCGGCATTCACTCGACGCTCTCGACGACAACGCCCGGTGTCTCCGTCCTGCAGCCAAGCGGCGACTTCCCGAACGTCGATCCTGGCGGTCTGACAAGCAACAGGCTTCCGTTTGTTCTCGAGTTCGGAAGCACGTTCGTCGCGGGCTCTGATGTGGAGTTGATCCTGACGGTCGACAGTGCTGAGCACGGCACGATTGCGTTGCAGCACACGCTGCGCACCGGAACGCCGGTCCCAACAACGCTCCTTGCGGAGGATTTCTCAGCCACGGCTCCGGGATGGGCCACATTACACGGTGCCGGCGCGAACAA